>JBFYWS010000561.1:0-3718 GCA_041310935.1 Desulfobacteraceae bacterium
GTCTGGGCCAGCCACACCCGCTCGCGCGGCAGGGTAGACTCGATGATTCCGGAGACACTGGCGTGCTTCAGGGTTTCCCAGGCAGGGACTCCGGGAATGCAGGCTCCGTGAACCCGGGCCGCATCCACGCAGGCCGCAATGGTCTCGGGCGTGACAAGCGGCCTCACCCCATCGTGGATCGCCACGATGGAGTCATCCCCCTCGATGGCGGTCAGCCCGTTGTAGACCGAGTCCTGGCGCCGGCTGCCGCCGGCGACCACGTGGACATTCTTGTTCAAACCGGCCGGCGGGATGATGGCGTTGCGGCAGAAGTCGATATCGGCCGGCGGAACAACGAGGATGATGCGGTCGATCCGCTCGCAGGTGCCGACGGCTTGCAGCGTGCGGGTCAGAATCGGCACCCCCGCCAGCAGGAGGTACTGTTTGGGCTGCGGGCTTTTCAGGCGGGCCCCCTTTCCTCCCGCTACAATCAGGGCATAGACCATGACCCTTTTCATTTCAGGTACTTCAGGCCCTTGGGCAAAGGGATGCCCTTGCCCATCATGTCCTCGCCGTAGTTGACGCCGGCGAGAATTTCAATATCCATCAGGGTACGACTGTCGCCCTCGAAGACGACCTCCTTCACGTTCTCCTTCTGGATTTTGCCGCCCGCCCACTGGATGTCGAGGACACTGCTGGCATCGAACCGGTCCTCTCCGACGACCAGTTCCACCTGGCCGCCGTAGTGCTGGACGATCTTGGCCACCAGCAGGCTGGGGCGGGCGTGAAAGCCGAGCTTCTGGGGCACTCCGACCCGGATCGAGGAGCGCTCGATGTTTTCATTGAGGATCATGCGGGCGTGCTCTTTGCCCAGGACCAGGAAGTGGCAGACGTAATAAAGGCCGTAGTTGATCGTGCAGTCGAGGAGTTTCCCCGGGTCGATCAGGGCTGCCATCTGCTCCTGCACCTTCTTGTAGGTGTTCTTGTAGCCCGCCTCGTACAGGTGCCGTTCGTAGAAGTGCAGCAGCCGCCCCACCATCTGCAGCAGGTGGAACACCACCGAAAAAAAACCCCGCAGTTGCTTGAGCTTGCGGTTGCCGAAACGGAACCCGCCGTGGATGACGTAGGTGTCGAAGGCGGACTGGAGGTTGTGAACCAGCATTTCAAACCGACGGATCTCGACCTCGTTGATCTTGTCCGGGACGAGGCTGAGCATCTCCGGCGGGCTGTAGCGTTCGTAAAACTTGATCTGGTCGAAGTTCTTCAGGATGTCGAGAAACTCGCTGGCGATCTTGACGATGTGCTGCTTCTGCTGGTCCCGGTTCTCGTCGTCGATGTCGTAATCAAGCTGTCCTGCGGTCTGCAGGCTCGGGAAATCGGAAATGCTGAAACGGTCCTCCGGCAGTCGGATGCCCAGGCGCAACGCCTCCTGCAGCACGACCGGTGCCATCTGCCGCAGGCAGTGATTCAGGAAATCCAGGGCGGCCTCGCCGTCATTCTGAAAGTCGGCACTGTCCGGCAGGTCGTAATGGAGCAGGCGGTTGGAGATGTGCCGCTGAAAATTGGAGGCCAGCCCGATGTGGCGCATGGCGGCCGTCAGTTCCCGGAAAAAATAGCAGTTCTTGTTGTTTTTGGCACCGTGGTAGTCCAGGAAATCCTCGAGCAGGGTCGAGGCGGAGGCCAGGGTGGAGTAGAATTTCTGCGTGAAATGCCCTTCCGGTTTTTCCGGACCGGCTACGAAGAGGCTGCACTTCAAATAGTCGTGGGAGAAGACGCTCGCCTTTTCGGCGAAGGCCGTTCCGTTGGGGGGCGGGGCGGTGTCGCCCGCGGTCTTCAGGTCTTTCTGCATGATGGGTTCACTTCGACCCGACCGTTTGCGGGAACGGTCCGTCGGATGTCATGTGGATTTATAGGATCGGGAGTCGGCCGGAGCAATTCATAAGCCGAGTTCTGTTCCCGCCGCGGGTCACCCCTTGGCGGGCGACGATCATTCCTCTGAGGGTGCCGGTTGCCCGGCACCTCATGCGACCTACCCGGGAGCTTGGGCGGGCCACCCTCGAACGCTCCTCTATTTGGTCTTGCACCGGGTGGGGTTTGCCGAGCTTCCCCGGTCACCCGGGGAACTGGTGCGCTCTTACCGCACCGTTTCACCCTTACCTCTGGGACAACTTCTCCCAATGGCGGTTTGCTTTCTGTTGCACTTTCCTTCGCGTCGCCACGACTCCACGTTATGGAGCACCCTGCCCTGTGGTGTTCGGACTTTCCTCCGGCCCTGCAACGGGCCGGCGATCGTCTGACTTACTCCGACCGATCCTCCTCTTCCCAATATATGATTCTGTCGCAGTTGGGGCAATGCGTCAGGCGGTCATTCCGCTGCAGATCGTTGTACATCTGAGGCGGGAGGCTCACGTTGCATCCGCGGCACGTGGCGGCATGCACCGCGGCCACCCCTAATTCGTCGCTTTTGGCGGCCTTCACCCGGCGGTAGAGCACCAGCACGCCCGCGGCGACGGTTTCCACCACTTGCCGGGCCTCCGCCTCCACCCGCTCCAGGCGCACCCGGGCCGCCTCAGCCTCTTTCAGAACGCACTCCTTATCGCGGCGGATCTCACCGGCGCGTGCGTCGAGCCGGGCTTGGTGCGCTTTCAGCGTCGCGCCCGCCTGCTCGATCCGATCCAGGCCGGCGATCATCTCGTCTTCGATCTTGGACCCGATGGCGCGCAGGTCTTCGATCTCCTTGAGCCCGGCCTGATACTCTTTATTGGTCTTGACGGCGCGCAGTTTCTCCTGGCTCTTATCGATCCGACCCTGGCTATTCTGAAGTTCGGACTCGAGCGCACGGTATCCTTTGTTCAGTTCCTGCAGCAGGCCCTTGCCGGATTCGACGGCATCGACGAACTCCTTGAGTTGGGCATCCAGCCGGCGCGTGCGTTCCTCCACCTGGTCCAGCACCAGACGGATGTTGCGGATCTCGGTCTCGAGGCTCTGCAGCCTGATCAGTTTGTGGATTTGATTGCGAACGTCATCTGCCATAGCCACCTTGTCTATAGAAACGTGAATGGGTCTTTTTCCAGCGGGCACGCCTCCACTCGGACGGAAAGGCGTTTCCGGACCAACGCCTTGGCCAGCCGCTGCACCAGGGCATCCTTCATGAGGTGCTCGGAGTGAAAATGACCGACATCGAGCAACCCCCGGTGCGCGGCTTCTGCATCCCGGGCGTCATGGTAGCGCAGGTCACCGCTGATCAGCACCTGGGCGTCGGATTGAAGGAAATTCGGCATCACGCCGCTGCCGCTGCCGGTCGACACGGCCACTCGCTCAACCCGCAGCTGCGGGTCGCCCGCGATGCGGACCCCCTCGGCCCCGAGTCGCCGCTTGACCGAAAGGGCCAGTTCCGAAAGCCGACACGGTCGCGCCAGCAGCCCGACCCGGCCGATCCCGTGCCGGTTTCCGGCGACGGCCGGGTTGGCGATGAGCGGCTGCACCCGCGTAAGCTCCAACCGCTGCGCCAGCAGGTCGTTCAGCCCCTGCGACACGGCATCCAGATTCGTGTGCAATGAAAAAACCGCCAAGCGGTGCTGGAGCGCCTGTCCGATCGCAGCGCCGATCGGGCGCTGCACGTCAATGCGCGTGAGTGGCTGGAAGATCAAGGGATGGTGCGTAACGAGCAGGTCGATCCGGCCGGCGCACGCGGCGTCGATGACCGCCGGGCTTGCGTCGAGCGCGATCCATACGGTTT
>JBFYWS010000592.1:0-2764 GCA_041310935.1 Desulfobacteraceae bacterium
GGGTTGCTGCTGGTGGTCGAAATGGGGACCATGTTCCGTGAGCCGGAGTTCAGCCGGGTGCCGGTGGACTACAAAGGGCTGACCCGCGACGTTTTCAACGCGGGGCTGCGCGAGATGGCCGCGGCGGTCATCGCGGACATCCACCCGGATTATCTGACCGTGCTCTCGGAGCCGGACACCCTGGCGCGCAACACCGGCCTTGCCTTTTCCGCTTCGCAGTTTGCCGCGACCGTTACGTCCGCTGTGCGGGGAGTAGACCCGGGCAGCACCTGGCTGGGCGCCGGCGCCGGCACCTGGATAGCGCTGGACTACTTCAAGGCCCTCGCGGATATCCCGGAGTTGAACTACCTGGACCTGCACATCTACCCGATCCAGCATGGATTCGCCTCCAACCGGGTCCTCAGGGCGACGGAGGCCGCCAAGGCCCGCGGCAAGAGGGTCGCGATCGGCGAGGCCTGGTTGTACAAAGTTTCAAACCGTGAGTTCGGACGGATCAACCCGGTGGAGGCCTTTGCCCGCGATGCGTATTCTTTCTGGCAGCCGCTCGACGAGCGGTTTGTCGCAACGGTGGCGAACCTCGCCCACACGATCCAGGCGGAATTCTGCTCCTTCTTCTGGATGAATCTCCTCTACGCATATGTGGACTACACCCCCGAGACCTGCCGGCTTGCGCCGGCCCAGCTCATGCAGGTGAGCCATGCGGCGGCAGCCGAGAAGATTCTGGCCGGCACGCTCAGTGGTACCGGGGAGCGGTTTAAAAATCTGATCGCGCCTTAGCCGGGCCGGAACAACTTTTGCTTGACAGCTTTTGGAAATTCCCTTAATGCTTTGAAAAACGAACAATCAGAAAGGCAATAGGTTCAGAACATGCGTGGACGCTTCTTTTTCTTTTGGTGGTTTAGAAGCGTCCATCCGGTCGGGTAAGCACACACAACCGCAACATACCCCCGGATGGATCCGCCGAGGTCCGTCCGGGGTTTGGATTCGAGAAGCCCCGGGGCGATTGTCCGGGGCTTCTCGTTTTGGCAGCCGGCCTGCCGGCAAAGGAGAAAACGCGCCATGATCGTCGAACTCGAAAAAGATCTGCCCCCCGAGGCCAAGAGCGACCTGATCCTGAAACTCAAGGCGAACCGCTGCGACTGCCGCGAGCTGCCGCCGGTGGCGGGCGAGCGCATCGGCATCCTGGGCACGCCCGGCTGCAGCGAGGAGGAGATCCGCCGCCTGCCCGGGGTCTCACGGGTCCTGCGGGTCAAGACCCCTTTCAAGCTGGTCGGCCGTGAGATGCACCCCCAGGACACCTGCGTGCGGGTGGGCGACGTGGTCATCGGCGGCGAGAACATCGCCGTTATCGCCGGGCCGTGCGCCGTCGAAAGCCTGGAGCAGGCGCTCACCATCGCCCGCGAGGTCAAGCGGGCCGGCGCGGCGCTCTTTCGCGGCGGGGCGTTCAAGCCGCGCACCTCGCCCTATTCCTTCCAGGGGCTGGAGGAGCAGGGCCTGAAAATCCTGGCCGAGGTGCGCGAAACCCTCGGCATCGGGGTCGTGACCGAGATGACCTCGCCCTCCCAGGCCGACCTCATGATGAAGTACATCGACGTGGTGCAGGTCGGCGCCCGCAACATGCAGAACTTCGAACTGCTAAAATGCGTGGGCCGCATGGGTAAACCCGTGCTCCTCAAACGCGGCCTTTCGGGCACGATCGAGGAGTGGCTCATGTCCGCCGAGTACATCCTGTCCGAGGGCAACACCCAGGTGATCCTGTGCGAGCGCGGCATCCGCACCTTCGAGCCCTACACCCGCAACACGCTGGATCTCTCCGCCATCCCGGTCCTTAAAAAAATCACCCACCTGCCCATCATCGTCGACCCCAGCCACGCCACCGGCATGCGCGAGAAGGTGAGCCCCATGGCGCGCTCCGCCATTGCCGCGGGCGCCGACGGACTCATGATCGAGGTGCACCACGACCCGGATCACGCCATGTCCGACGGCGCCCAGAGCCTCTACCCCCAGCAGTTCCGCCAGCTCATGCGGGACATCTACGTGATCGCGCCGGTCGTCGGCAAGCAGCTCGACTTCGCCCACCTGGAACGTGTCCGGCTGATCGAACGCAAGCGCCAGAACGGCAGCGCGCGGCAGCGCGCAGGCTTCATGGGGCGGATCGGCACCTTCAGCCACAAGGCCTGCCTGCAGTATTTCGGGGACGCGGCCGAGGCGGTGCCGCTGCCGACGTTTCCGTCCATCTTCGAGGCGATCAAGGCGGGCGGGATCGACTACGGGATCGTACCCCTGGAGAACTCGCTTTCCGGGAGCATCCACGAAAACTACGACCTGCTGCGAGAATACGACCTGCGCATCATCGGGGAGGTGACCATCCGCATCATGCAAAACCTGCTGGCAAAGCCCGGGACTGAGCTGTCCGGCATCCGGCGGGTGCTCTCGCACCCCCAGGGCATCGAGCAGTGCCGCCAGTTTCTCTCCCAGCACCAATGGGAGCTCGTGGCGGTGAGCGACACGGCCGGTGCGGCCGAGCGCGTCAGCGTGTCGCAGGATGCGGGTGAGGCCGCCATCGCCGGCCTCATCACGGCCGAGATCTACGGGCTCTCGGTCATCGCCGAGGGCATCGAAACCAACCCGCGCAACTACACGCGCTTTGTCGTCGTCGGCCGGGAGCCCATCGAAAAGCGTACGGCCTCCAAGACCTCGCTCATCCTGTCGGCCAAAAACGAGCCGGGCGCCCTGTTCTCGATCCTGCAGGTGTTTGCCGAAC
>JBFYWS010000298.1:0-4274 GCA_041310935.1 Desulfobacteraceae bacterium
TGACCGGCGGGCGCTGGGCCGGCGCGGCGAACACTTCGGCCACCTTCGGGATGAACGAGGAGGACAGGCCCATGGTCGCTGTCAGAAACGTGCAGAACTTCATGAAGTCCCGCCTGGAGACGCCCTTGCCCTCCAGCTTTTCATAAAAAGCCTTTTCTTCTTTGTCCATTTACACCTCCTTGATGCGATTGTTGATCAAGCCACACACCGCTGCCAATGTGCACACAACACGACCTCCAGGCCCGGGCCCGAAAGGCGCCGACAGGCTGTCGAAACAGCAAAATTATGAGGATGCAGGAAAAAGATGGGGCAAGGGGAGACCCTGCCCGACAACGCCCAAACCACCCGTTCACCTATTTTATTATTCCCGATTGGAGGGCAAGTCAATTGAAAAATAAGCCGATACGGGCCGCGTCAGCCCTCGTCGTCGATGTCTGCAAACTCGTCGCCTTCGACCTTCAACGTCGTGTCGAGCTTCTTGATCTCTTCGCCCTCTTCGAACTTCTCCTCGTCCAACCCCACGTCCAGCAACTCGTCGATGTCCGGGGTTTCGGCCTCGTACTTGATGGCGGCTTGGGCCGCCTCATGCTCGCGCGCCAGGAATTCCATGTCGTCGAAGACGAGCTCCTCGGCGGCATTGCCCTTGGCGCCATACAGCGCGACGACCGTCTCGGCGATCTTTCCGGCGTACATGCCGGGCGGATAGAGGTTCTTCGTTCGCAAGGCGGCGATGAGGGCGTCCCGGCCGAGGGTCATGGCGGACTTGATGGATTTCTTGTCGTACGTTTCTTCGCAGAGCAGCGACATCACGTCCTTGTCCAGCTCGGCAAATTCGCGGATGATCAAGCGCTTGTTGTCATCGTCCCGGACGATTTCGTATTTCTGTCTCATGGTCGGCAATTTCCTTCCAGTTTATTGTATAATATGGAACATCTGAGTCTGATAATTTTAGTCTCCCTATACCGTTCGGTTTGACCTGTCAACAGACAAAGTGCATGCGTCAGGCCAAACCGCATCGTGAAGCCGGCGGATGGCCAAGAGTAAAAATTGTTGACCTATTGCGCAGTTGAATGATACGTATATAGATTAATGTGGAGGGATGGCTGAGTGGTCGAAAGCGGCGGTCTTGAAAACCGTTTCCCGGCAACGGGACGTGGGTTCGAATCCTACTCCCTCCGCCATAAAATCACTGCGTGATTTTATATATTTCTTGACCGCCGCTGGCGCGGCGGCCAGGTTCGATATAGTTGGTTGTCAAAATAGCAAATTTTCTGGCATCAACGGTTTTAAGGTTTTACGGAGAGATGGCCGAGTAGGTCGAAGGCGCTCGCCTGCTAAGCGAGTATACTCCGAAAGGGGTATCCCGGGTTCGAATCCCGGTCTCTCCGCCACACCTTCCTCAGCTGCATTTTACCTGCGTCATACCAGCAGGTCCGCCACCAGCACCGTGACCGCGCGGCCGCTCAGGCGCACCCGATCCCCCCGGACACTCACCCCGACCACCCCGCCGCGCGCCGAGGCCTGGTAGGCGACCAAATCGGTCTGCAGTCAAAGCGGCTGCGGCCGAAATACGTGGGGGTCGCTCCTAGCGCCTCGGCCAGACCGGCCGGCATCGCCTCCGGCTCATCCGGGGTAGCGGGGAAGTCCAGTTCGATCTCGTTGCCTTTGCGAACGGTTTGTCCGCGAATGCATCAACCTGATAGATTTTCATGGGTTGGCTTTTTCCAAAAGAGCCTTACGTTGGCTTATCGTAAACTAACTATAATAAGGATCATACCATGTCCATTATTACCATTTCCAGAGGCTCCTACAGTCGGGGAAAAGAGGTGGCCGAAAAACTATCCCGGAAACTAGGGTATGATTGCGTTTCCCGAGACATTCTCCTGGAAGCCTCCGACGAATTCAATATCCCGGAAATAAAGCTCGTTAGGGCGCTTCATGATGCCCCAACGGTCCTCGAACGGTTTACGCATGGCAAGGAACGATATGTCAGCTATCTCCGCTCCGCCCTCTTGCAGCGCGTTCTGAAAGACAATGTCGTCTATCACGGTTTGGCCGGGCAGTATTTTCTTCGGGATATTCCTCATGTCCTCAAAGTCAGGATCACAGCCGATATGGAAGACCGGGTTAAGGAAGAGATGAAAAGAGAAAACATCTCAGCTGAAGAGGCCCTGTACATCTTGAAGAAAGATGATGAAGAACGCCGTGGATGGGGCCTTAAAGTTTACGGCACGGATACATGGGACGATAGACTGTATGATATGGTCCTGCATATCAAAAAGTTAACGGTTGAAGATGCGGTTGAAATTTTATTTGAGACAGTTCAAAAGCCCATTTTTCAAACAACACCGGAATCCCATAAAATTATCAGTAACCTAGCTCTATCGGCCAAAGTGCAGACGAGTTTGATGAAAATTGCCCAGATGGTCAAAGTCACGGCCGATGATGGAGTCGTCATTATCGGTAATATAGACGATTCCTTAACCGTCAAAAAAGAGGTCTTGGCTGAGATAAAAAAACGTGCCGGGAATGTGGAAGGCGTTAAAGAGATAATATTTGCTTTAATTGCAGCAAGGGAACAAAACAATCATATAAACCCGTTCCACAATATCGGGTAACAATATGAGGTGGGGCGCCATAGTTCTCGCCATCCTCCCGCATGGACGATGGGGGCGGCGGCGATCAGGCCTCGGCAACTGCTTCTTGCCTGAACCCCGAACCCTTGAGCCCTCGCCACCTGAGTCGTTACGAAAAAGGAATCTATTTGATGCCCGAGCGCATAAAGCTTTGGACGAACTGGCGCTGGAACAGCAGGAAGGCGAGCAGCAGCGGCGAGACGGCGAGCAGGGTTCCGGCAGAGATGACCGAGAAGTTGACCCCTGACTCGGGCGCGCCGAAGATGGAAAGCCCCACGGTGAGCGGCCGGGTATTGGTCGAGTTGGTGATGACCACCGGCCACAGGAAGTTGTTCCAGTGGTAGCTCACCGAGACCAGGCCGTAGGCGAGATAGGTCGGTCGGGCCAGCGGCACGTAAACCTTCAGGAGAATGGAGAACCACCCCGCCCCCTCGACCCGGGCCGCGTCCTCCAGTTCCCGGGGCACCTGCTTAAAAGCCTGGCGCAACAGGAAGATGCCGAAGGCCGAGCCCATATAGGGCAGACCGATCCCCAGGATCGTATCCACCAGGCCCAGCTTGCTCGTCGTCAGGTAGTTCTGGACGATGAGCACGTCGGGCATGATCATGATCTGGATCAGCACCAGGATGAAGGCGGTCTCCTTGCCGGGGAATTCGAAGCGGGCAAAGGCGTAGGCCGCCAGGGTGCACAGGACGATCTGGCCCGTCAGCGTCATGCAGACCAGCATGAAGGTGTTGAGAAAATACCGCGCAAAGGGCGCCACATTCCAGGCCGAGCGGAAGTTGTCGAGCGTCAGCGGCGAGAGCAGGTCGAAGCGGCTGACGAAATCCATGGGGTGGAACGCCGCCCAGGTGGCGTAGAGCAGCGGGGCAGCCCATATGAAGGCCAGCAGCCAGGCCGCCGCCACTTCAAGGTAATGCCCCCAGTCGGATTCCCGGATCATCATCATGCCACGTGGGCCCCTGGCCCCTCGAGCTCTGGGGCCCTTCTCATTGATAGTGGACCCGTTTCTCGATGTAGTTGAACTGTGTCACGGCGAGCGCCCCCAGGATGAGAAGGAGCACCACGGTGAGCGTCGAGGCGTAGGCCGTGTCCCAGAAGCCGAAGGCGACTTCGTAGATGTAGTACAGCAAGAGTGAAGAGGCGTTGTCCGGCCCGCCCTTGGTCAGGATGAAGATGTGGTCCACGAGCTTGAAGGAATTGATCGTCGAGTTGACCAGGACGAAGAGCGTCGTCGGCATCAACAGCGGCAGCGTCACCCGGCGGAAGAAGTACCAGCGCCCGGCGCCTTCGATGAGGGCCGCCTCCTCGAGCTCGGGCGAGATGCCCTGCAGGGCCGCCAGGTAAAATATCATGAAGAAGCCGGCATCCTTCCAGATCGCCAGCACCATCAGGCAGGCGAGGACCGTGCTGGGGTCGCCGAGCCAGCTGTGGCTGGGTATCCCGAACAGGCCGCAGAGGTTGTCGAGGATGCCGATCTGGGGCGTGTAGAAGAAGAGCCAGATGTTGGCCACCGCGATCATCGGCAGAATGGTCGGGGTGAAGTAGGCGGTGCGCACGACCGCCCGGCCGGGCAGTTTGCCGTTGACCCAGACGGCCATGAGCAGCGCCAGGCAGACGCTGACGGGGATGGTGCCG
>JBFYWS010000621.1:0-60469 GCA_041310935.1 Desulfobacteraceae bacterium
CACGGCGCGGACCTGGCCGTTGCGGGAGCGGTGGAAGCGGGGTGCGGGGATCGGGTCTGCAACGCGCAGTTCTTCGGTTGCTGTGTAGATGTACTCAATGGCGGAATGCTGCATGAAATACGCCGGAAGTCCGTCGTAGACACCTCGATGGTAGCTGACAGCCCAATCCTTGCGAAGTCGTAGACCGCCACGCTCGGCCCCGGTGTCGTAACCAGCACCTTGCGAAAACTCGCGGATGTCGTCTGAATTGACGTTTTTGAAGAATGTATCTGCGCTGACTTCCTCGGAAGAATCAAGCATCGCGTGGATTCGTTCCGCATCGGACCCGACGCAACTTGTCGCGTACTGGTAGCCTCCATCTCGCCTGACTTTCGCATCAATGTCTGCCCACGTTCTATGGGATGTGGGATACTTGTCGGTTGGGTTCCATGACTGTCGAACCCTCGCCGCCTGCCCGTCGCCGCTCTCCACCGCGGCCTTGACCAACTCGTCGGCGTCGTCGAACCGGCCGCCCCATGTGCCCTCAGCCGCGAACGGCACGGCGCGGGTCTCGTCGGACAGCGTGGCGTCGAACGCCTCGCGGGTTACGCCGCGGGGCTGGGAACCGAGAAGGTCTGACGTGGAGAACTGCACGTTCTGCCTGAAACTCAGGTCTCGCACAGCCCTCGCTCTGTCGTCCGCCTTGTCGGGGTCGTACTTCTCGACCTCGATCCCGTGCCGCTTGAGAATGGCGAACGTCTGCGGACTGGCATCGCTGGGCACCACGGCGCCCGTGAACTCCTGCAACTGAACGACGCGCTGCGGCTTGGCCTCGAAGTATTCCGTCGGCATCGCCTTCAACTCGTCCGTGAACTGCCGAATCTCTTCCCAAGGCATCTGGTCGTAGTCGAAGCCGTATTCCTTCAGCTTGGCTCGTGGCGTGCGGGAGCGCATGGCGTCGATGACGGCGTTCCAGAATGTTTCGCTGTATCCGAATGATTCGGAATTGTTCTCATAGGCGGACCTGCCACTGTTGGCGATCTCTTGCAGTCTCGCGTTTGCGCCCTGCTTGTCCTCGTCCATCCCAGATTTCAGTTTGCCGCGGTCGGACTGAATCTGCGCCAGCGTCCGGTACTGCCGGCTACCGATGGCGGCCCGCACGCTCCCGGCCCCGTAGAAAAACCCCTCGCCTTCCTTGGATCGGATGGCCTTGCGCAGTTCCTTCATCACGTAGTCGAGCGTGTAGGGGGCATACCGCTTGTTCCCGGCGTTCGTGAACCCCTTGAAAATCTTGCGCTCGACGAACGGGCCGAATGTGGCGTCCACCCAGGACTCGAACTCGGACTTGTGCTCGGCGATGAACGACCGCAGGGCCTCGCGCCCATCAACCTCGTCGGTGTTGCGAAAGACTTGCCCGTACCGCGTACCGGCGAAGTAGGCGCCCAACCCCAGGTCACGGTACAGGTCTTCAATGCCATGGTCCCTGAACTGTCCCGCCGCCTCAAGATGGCTATGCAGCCCGTAGAGCACGCTGCGGATGTGGTAGTCTTCCTTGTTGAGCGAGTCGCTTCGCATGTCGCCGTAGGTGGCCTGCACCCATGCCTCAATCGGCTTCCACACGGCATCAGCGCCCTTCGTCATCAGGTGAGTCGCGGATGGGTAGCGCGGGCTATACTGATCGGCGTTCGCCACGCGCATGCTGCGGTCAACCTTGGGGTCCACCAGCTCCGGGCGTCCGATGAGCGTGATTTCACCAAAGCCTTCGTAGGGCGCTTCCGCGTTCGCCACCCCGAGGGAAGGCATGGCGAGCCCGCCCATCTCTTCGGCGAACGCAAGGTTCTTCGCTGACAGGTTGTGCATGGCGACCAGCGGAGGATTCGCTTCAGTCTCCCCCCGTGCCGCCAGCTTCCTCGGCATCACCACGCCCTTAGCGGTCCCGTCATCGTTCGCAACCGTGATGGGCGAAAGCTCGTCCGTCAGGCCGATCTCAACCGTCTCTGAGTCCCCGGCTTTCAGAGTGTCCATCAGGTAGTCGGGGTTGAACGCGGCGGTCAGCGTATCGCCCCCGAACGCGACCTTCTCCGCGACGGGGACGGTGCGCTCCATCGTGTACTGCGGGCGATTGCCGCTGGTCTTGACGACGATTTCCTTGCTGGATACGTCGAGATGAACGGACTCGTTTTTTCCGTACTCCGGATCGCCAGCGACGTAGGGCCTCACGTCGGCGAGTGCCTGGCCCAGCGCCTTGCGGCTGACGCGCAGCTTTATCTTCTGGCCGGCGGGGTCGGGGATGACCTGGCGGAAGTTGGGGTAGGTGCCCTCGATCAGTTTGGTGCGCAGCGTGATGTTGCCGTCGGTGATCTCGGCTATGTCGTTGCGAACCTTGATTTCATTGCCGTTGCCATCAACTTCCTTCGCCGTCGTCGTTCCCACTCTCACCGTCACTGGTCCCGCCCCGTTGCTCTGAAGCAGCAGATTTACGGCCTGCGGGCGCAGGATCATCTGCACGGACTCGCCGCCCTTGGGAGCCGCAACCGTCCCCGCTGTGGCAACGTGCAGCCGCCTTCCGTCCGTGCCGACGAGCGAGACTGCGCCGTCCTTGGCGACCTCCAACAACACGCTGTTCAACACGTAGCGGGACTGGTCCGTGCTCTGCGCCGCTTGAACGGCCAGCAGACCAGCCTTGAGCGCCTGGGCTTGGGCACCGCTGAACTTGAAGGTCTCCGTGGCCTTGCCGATGTTCATGGGGTCGGGGAACTCGTCGGGGGATTCCTCGGCCTCAACCCATGCGTTGCCGCGGGCTTCCCACAGACCATCGGCCTGCTCAGTGGGGGCGGATACCTCGTTCTCCAGGTCCGTTGTTCGGCCGATACCGCCCTTGGCGTGCATCCTGGTAAGAACCGGCAGGTTGCTGCCCTTCGGTGCGGCGGCCCGCAGAATGTCCTCGCCCTTGGCGGGCTTGCCCTTCAGTGTGTCGGGTTCCCACGCCTCAACAGCCTTCGGCGTCGTGTCGGGAGCCTTTGGCGTTTCCTCGATGGCGGACTCGAACATGGCGGCGCGGGCGGTCTTGTCCTCTGCACCTACGCCCTGCACCATGCCGAACGACAACCTGGCGCTGGTCCCCGCCTTGGCGGCGTCGGACAGGTATGGCATGAAGTAGGCATCGCGGGCAAGTCCGGTCTCCTGACGCGGCATGACGACCGACACCATGCCCTGCGCTTGGCGGCCGGCAGAGACTTCCACGTCCAGGGACTCGGAAAACGTCTTGCCGTTGCGGTCCTTGGTGGTCAGCGTCAGCGTGCCGTGCTCGCTGGAAATGCCCACCACAACGCCTTCACGCACCTTCCCGGCCATCTTCTTGAGCTTGGCGAGCGCCTTGTTGAACGCCTTGCGGTCCACCGTCAGCGTCTCGGCGGTCGCCTGCGATAGCAGCGGGGCGAAGTCCGGCTTGGCGACATCGGGCAACCTGGCCGTGACGGTCGTGTTGCCATTGGAAAAGCGGACGGCGCCGGGTGTTGTGCCGGTCTCTTTGACTTCCGGCTGTCCCGCCTCGATGGTCAGGCTCTCGCCGTGCGGGTCGGCCAGTAGCGCGGTCACGGCGGAGGGATTCAGCCCCACGGCCCAGCCGTCGGGCACAGCAGAGACATCAGCGGATACCGTCGTGGAGACCAGCCGCCTGCCGTCGGATGCCGATACCGCTACTGCACCGTCGTTGACCTTGGACACCCACACGTTCATCAGGGCGTAGCGTGTTTCGTCGGAAGACGCCGCCGCCTGGGCCGCCTTAAGGGCCTGCATGAACTCTCGGCCATCGGCGAGCTTCACCGTGACGGGCTTCTCCAGCTTCGCAAAGCCATACGGGAACTCTTCCAGACCTTCCGGCCCCTGCTCGATGATGAGGACGTTTGACCCCGGCAGTCGGCGGTAGATTCCGTCCGGCAGGTCCACGGGGGCCTGCACCGTGGCGTCCAGGTCGGACGCGCTGGCGACACCATCCTTCACGGCGACCATTCCGAGGATCGGGAGCGTGTTCTTCGGGTTGGCGACCTTGCCCAGCGCCTCGACGGGGTGCGTTGCGCCCCGGAACGGCGGCTTCCACGCGGTAGCGAAGGCGCGGCCCTTGTCGGCTGTTGCGCGGGCCTCGGCGTCGAACTTGGCCTGCTCGGCGGCCTTGGCCTTGGCTTCCTTCTCGATCTTCTCGTCGGACGCCTTCTCCGCTGCTTCGGCCTCGGCGGTCAACCGGGGTATGTCGGCAATCAGGTCGTCGGCCTGCTTCGCGGTCGGCTCGCTGACTTCAGGGACGGGCAGTTCAGCGGCCTTGTAGGCATCGTGGATGCGGCGGCGGCGTTGCGCCATCATCTGCAACGACTGGTCCAGTCTCGCCGCTTCCCGCAGCCGTTCGATGGTCAGGGGTTTCCCCTCGCGGGCATCGAAGTCGGCATTCCGAGCGATGTTGGGTGCCAGCGCCTTGACTTCCTCGTCCGTGGCGTCCGGGTACAGTTCGCGGGCCATCGGCTCGGCGGCGACCTCGGCCTGGGCCTGGAGGGCGTCGGCTGCATCCGTGGTCATCAAGCCGCTCTTGGCGTCACGCTGGGGGCCAAGGATAGCCGCCCGTGCCATGAGCCTTGAGACTTCCGGGGCCTTCTCGTCGCGGGCGACCGTGGCGTAGCGGGCGCGTTCAAGTTGACGCTTGGCGGGCTGCTCGACCTCGCGCAAGTGGTTCTCGAAGACGGCCTCGGCCTCTCGCGCCAGTTTGACGAGCCGCTGGTACTCCGTGACCTTGGCCTTGGGGGCGGACTTCTTGATTCGCCCTGATGGGTCAACGTAGCGGTTCATGCCGACAAATCGTCCGCGTTTCGTAGCCAGCAGGTCGTTTTCCTTGGCGTAGGTAGCGGCTTCGATGCCAGCCTTCTCCATCGCCATTCGGAGTGTGGCTGTAACCGTGTCGGCTTCTGTCATGGCCTTCCGCGCCTCCTCGACGCTCGGGATGTCGGAGGGGATGGCGGGGGTCGCCACGGGGGCGCCCGGCTTCGGCTTGCTGGCTTCGGGCGTGGCCCCGCGGAAAGCGTGCTCGACGGCATCCTTGATGGCGGCGTCACGGCTCGGATAGTTCTGGTACAGCATCTTCCGCGTCTTGCGGTCGGGCGACGTGTACTCCAGTCCGAACGTGCCGTCGCCTTCGTCGGTGAGCTTGTAGGCCGCGTCGTTCTCCAACTGGTCGGCTCCGTACTTCGCCATGTTGCGGGCGAACTTCTGCTCAGGAGACCCCTCTGCGGACTTGGCAGCCACCTTCGCCTTCAGGGCTTCCAGCTTGGTCGCCTTCGGGGCCTCGGCCTTTAGGACTGTCCGTAACTGCTCTGTCAGCAATCCTTCTCGTTCGGTCAGCTTTGCAATTCTGGACTGCTTCTTGTCGTAATCGGCTGGAGCAGTTCTGGAAGAGTTCAACTCTTCGCGTTGACGGCGCACAGACGCCAAGCGTTCCCGTATCTCGGCTTCGGTAGTGAGTTTCGCATCCGCTACTGGAACGGGAGACTTTGTGGTCGGCGCCGGGGCCTCGGCGGTGGGGGCTTCCGGCTTCACCCAGTAGTCGTACTGGCTTTGAATCCGGTCGGCGGGCATCTTCGCCAACTCAGCGGAGAACTCAGCGCGTTTGCGGGCGACGGCCCTGTCAATGTCGGCTTTCAGCGCATCTTCAGTGGGGAAACGCTCGCCGACGGTTGTACCCTCTCGGGCCATCATGCGGACCCAGTAGTCACCACGCGGCACAGGAACAAAGCGGGCGCGGTCTTGTGCATCCGCAGCGTCAAGAATGGCCGCGATCTTCGCTTCCCGCTCGGCGTCCACGGCCTCGACGCCTTTATTGCCCTCGCCCACACGGTCGAACTCGCCCTTGCCGATCAACTCGGCGTCGGGGGAGGCCCACTTCACGTCCTTGTCATTCTCTACCTCAACAAGCCACGCTTCCGTAGTTCCGTCTTTGGCGGTCCCTGTTTCCAAGTAGGCGAGGCGTCCGTACACTCGGATACCTCCAACCTTCGTCTTGGAATATCCGGTGACGTGGTAAACGTCCCGCGTGTCGCCTTCCTTGTTCTCGATGGTGCCCAGTACCGGGTTGTCCTGAGAGATGTCGGCCTCGTCCAGCGCCCCGCTCATCCCATCGGGCATGTTGTCGGCGGCAAACTCGACAACCTGTTTCTCGGCGGTGAGTCCCTTGTCCTTGTCCTGGGCAACGAAGATTTGGCCGCGGGCCTCGTAGTTGGCCTCGATCTCGGCCTGCATTTCCTCGTACCGGCCCACGGCCTTGGCAATGCCGTCCTCGTCCTGCATGTCGGCAACGGCGTCCCCGATCTTCTCGCCTTCTACGATCATGCGGGTCATGTCCAGCCAAGTCTCGTGGTTCATGCCCTCGGCGTACCGGGCCAGCGTCTCGAAGGCGTCGTCGCCGTACTTCTGGCGCAGGCGCGTCTCGCGGGAGTTCAGGCGGCCTTGCAGGGCCACGGTCTCGGGGGTGATGGCGGAGCCGGTCGGGGTCTGGCGGGCGGCGGGGGCAGGTGGCGGGGGGGGCAGGGGGAATGGAGTCGGAACTGTGCCTTCGTCTGGTCTTGGCATCCAATCCTTGCCTCGATACGCCAGGCGTACAGCGTTGGGAATGTCCTCGCCACGATTTACCGCCCCACGCATCGCCTGTTCATGCGATATGCGCAGTGCCCGTTCATCGGAAGCCGTTGTCCGTTGTCCATTACGTTCCCGAACGGCCTTCATAGTTTGGACATACTCATGTGGTGTCTGCGCCCATTCTGGCAGTGCTGGCGCCGGGGCCTCTTCAGCAGGGGCGGCTGGTGCGGCGGCAGCAGGCTCCTTTGCCGCCATGACCGTCTTGAGCGGGTACTTGTCACTGACGTTCTCGCCCTTGGAATTGACTACCCGCACAGATTTGTACGGGCCGCTGCCTTTGAGTGTTCCCGCGTCCTGAGCACGCACCTTAGCCGTCTTCCCGTCCTTGGTCTTGGCCTCGATCCATAGGTCAGGCAGGCCCCGCCTTGACGGGGGTGGCTTCAGCAGGCCACGGTGAGCCGCTTCGGCCAAGGTTATCGAAACCGCCTTAGCCGTGGCCGATGGTGTTTGGGGGGCCTCTGGGGGGGACTGTGGCGCTCTAGGAATGGCCGGAGGCGGGGGGGGAGCTACTCTGATACCCCCCGGAGCGCCATTGGGCGGGGTTCTCGCATCTCTCTGCCCGGCCTCGTAGGCGGCGCGTTCTTCGTAGGAAATGGACATCCCGCCTTCGTGCATCGGGGTGCCCTTGCCAGACTTTCCGGCGTTGTAGAGTTCTCTGAACCACGGTTCTGCTGATTGGAGTTGGTCATGGCTCAGGTTCCCGCGTGGGCTTGTCATGTCGGACAGCCATTTCTTCCACACCTTCTTCCCTTCTTTGCCTACCCCGGATAGCTTATACTCTGTCTCTGCCTTCCGGTTGGCTTCATGGCGTGCCTTTTCGCGTTCGTTGTGGGCAGTCATCTCGTCGAGATAACCAGGAGAACCGGGTCCTGTAGGAGTAACAACGGGAGTCACAGCCGCCTGCCCCTCGCCGCCCGACGCTGGCGGGGGCGTAGCAGGGGCGGTCTCCGCTTCCGCCCCGCGCCCTTTCGTCTGTCGATAATGGTCTCTCCGCAGGTTGATTGTGGCCAAGTCCCATTCAAGACTTGCGATGGTCTTCTTCAACTCGGCTTGGTCATCCGCCCATGCCGGATCATCTCCTATCGCCTCAAGTTCATCCTGAGCCCTTTTGAGTGCCGGATACAGTTCCTTGGAACGACGGGTCACGTAAGCATCGGCAGATTCGCCTGGAAGAACGCGAGATGCATCGCCCGGCGCTGGCCCCTCGCCGCCATCTTCGCCTCTCTCCCCAAGTCTTTGCTGCAACTCCTTCTCGATCTGCGCCAGTTCGTCCTGCTCGGCTTGCGTCAGGTTGAGTGCTCCAGCCGCTTCCGGGCCTTTTTCCGCAGCCGGGACTTCCACGGGCTTGCTACCGGCTTCTCCCCCACCCGCACCGGCAGCTTCCGCAGATGGGGCGTTGCCGCCAGGAACTCCCGGTACACCTTGGGGTGCTTGTGTTTCAGATACGCCGCCTGAGCCAACGACCGGAGCGGTGCCATGTTCGGCCTCCTTGGGTTGAGTAAGTGCAGGCCCCGCGACCGCGCCTGCTTCCGTAGTCGAGGGGGGTTCCCTCGTAGGCTCAGCGGCCTTCGTTGGTTTGGTTGGCGCGGGTGTTGGAGCCTGCAAATCTGGTGCCGCGATCAGGCCACGCCGGACGCGGGCGGGTAACTGGGCGGCTTCTTTGAAGTAGCGGTCCCTAACCGCGGGACTCGCTCGGTCAAGGTTCACGTTCTCAGACCGGGCTATGATCTTCGCTACCTGCTCGACTTCGTAGCGGAGTTGCGCGGTGGTGGGCGGGGCGGCGCGTTGCTCCTCGATGCTTGGGCCTTCCTCTGGGATCGAGGCTTTGAGAGCACGTTTCGGCTTCGCCTTGGCTATATCTGCAACTGGCTTCTGCCTCCTGACAAGAAACTGCCGTCCATCGGGCAGCGTCTCAACCTGAACTCCGTGCCCTGCCAAATACGCGACATCTTCGGATGAGATGATACGGTTTGGCGGAAGCGGCAAACCGGGTCCTGACAACCCTTCGTGGAGTTCTGGCCTGATCTCGTCAGCCGTCTTCGTTTCCGTCTCTATCGCCTTGCGCACGACGGCATCAGCCGTCATTCTGGCGGCAGCGGTCGCCGCTCCCGGCGCTTGCAGTATGAGCATTGGCCCAATGGATTGGACGCCAGCCTCAACAACATCCATGGCGCTGTACTTCATTTCTTCTGGCAGGTTGGAGGCATTGATCTGCCCGTCGATGTACTTTGCGGTAAGGCGCGTCGTTTCCTGAACCGCCTCTTGCAGCACTTCCTCGCCGACCTCTTGCCCCGTCCGTAGTAAAACCATGCCGCCGAGCCTGAGAAGGCTTCGCAAGAAAGTCTGTTTTGCCACGTCCTTCGCTCTGCGCCCAAGGCCGGGGATGATCTTATCAACCTGCGAGTACTCGATCAGCGCATACGGCAGTCCGGCGTAAGGCGCGAGCTTGGCGGCAGTATCGTGCGACACGCCCGAATTACGCATGGCGCGGTATATGGCGCCCGTGCCCTGGCGGAACCAATACGTTGCGCTGCCCACCGTCATCCCCATCGAGGCCGCTACGGGAACGGTAATCACTTCCTCCGGCAGCAACACCTGCGGGCCAGCCTGTCCGGCCGCTGCGGCAATGCCGGCAAACCCCATACCATACAGGGCACCTTCCTTCTTGCCTCTGAGCATCGCCGGGGCCATGCGTACTGCTCCCAGGATGGAGTTCCAAATCCAGTTCTTGCTCTCTTGCGGAGGGGCAAGTTCAGCCTTGGACCGCAACTTGTCAGCCTTGTCGGGCGGTATCAATCCAGTTGCAGCCTGAAAATCGAGTTCGTCGAGTGCCGCCTGCTGATCGCCTTGTTGATAGGCTTGCGCCAATTCTTGTATCCAAGGCGGCCGATCATCTGGCGGCTTTGGTGGTTCAGTTTGGGTGGTTGAGGCGGGCGTTGGAGCAATGCTAAACGACGGAACCACGTTAGTCTTTTGCGGCATGACGAACGATGCGGGGCCGACTTCGCCAACCGTCTTGCGTGCCGCCTTTGCCGCCTGCTCCCGCTGCTGAATGACGGGCGTAATGAGCGCCGCCGGCTGACTGACTCCCACGGACTGCGGAGTCGTGGGGGCGGATACATCCACGCTTCTCAGGGCTGCGCTTGGTGTTGGGACAACAGGCGGAGGCTTGGGCGTCATCTGCAACTCGGCATCGCTGAGCTGACGGACTGGCTCAACAGCCGGGGCCGATTCAACTGCCGGCGATTCATCTGCTTCGAGAAGGTAGTCGAACCTTCCGGTCCGCTTGGGACGCTCAGAGGTTGCGGCAGGCGCAGCCTCAGTATCCAGGAGATAACTAAACCTGCCCATCGTTCTGTGCCTCGCTTATTGCCAATCTCTGCCACGAGCCTTGTCTATCTGCTTCTTATTGGGCGGGACGCCCATTTCCGACTCAAAGGCCTCCTTGAACTCATCCAGGGTCATCATGCTTTGCGACGGGTCGGTTGACTGCAAAGCCTTCCGCTTCGCTTCTGCCGGCACCTTGATCTTCAGTTGCTTTGCCAGCATCCTCGCGTAGTCGGCGTCACCGCCTGTCGCCTCCACGAACTCCTTCCATGTGGCTTCGTTGAGCGGTGTCCGCTTGACATTGTGAGGAGCAAAGGAGCTGGGTATTCCGATGCCTGACTCATCCCACAGAGCGTCAAGGGCAACCTTTGCCGCGCTGTCGCGCCCGCTGTACTCGCCCCAATGGGTGCCCTTGGTCAACTCGGCTTGCTTGGCGAGGTATTCGTCGAGACCGCCTACCGCATCAGCAACGCTCTGCTCCCGCTGGATTCCGGCGACAACCGCATCCACCTTCGCAGCATCACCGCTGCCGACTGCGCGGTTGAGCAGGTCGCGGGTTTTGTCGTCACCCGCCACGCGCTCCGCGATGCCCGCTCTTTCCGCGATGCTCTGGGCTTCCGACTCTACCCGGTCCTTTCGCGCCTGCACCGTCTCTGGCGTCTGGCGAATAGCCTTTGCGTCCTTTCCCTGCACGGCGACAATCGCGCCCGTCTCAGGGTCGCGGATCAACTGCGTGCCAGATTCCGGCTTCCAAGTCGCCTTTCCACTCTCGTCAACTTGAAGGACCGGATTACCGTCCTTGTCGTACTCCGTGCGAATGTACCCTTGACGGCCTTGTTGAAGCTCGAGAGCAGACGTCGCTTTCACCGCCTCTGTCTTTTCCGTGCCTTCGGCTGTGGCCTGCGCCGTGTTCTCGGGCGAGAGAGATGTGTTGAGCAACGCCTGATTGCGGACATCGGCGTCCATTTCCCGCCGCGTCGTGCCGCCCCAACGCCGCAGGCCGCCGCCACCCATGAAGTTCTGCGCCCGGAAGTTGGCATGGGCTTCGGCCTCGGCTTGCGCTCTGGCCGCGGCAGGGTTCTCCAGTGCCGCGGCGATTGCGCCGGCATTCGCCATACGTCGATCCGTCACCACGTTGCCGTCCGGCGTGTTGTAGGTGATGTAGACGGGCTGCTGGCCGCCGGCAAGGGCCGTAGCGTCCCTGGGGACTGCCCCCGATGCCGCCACTTCCATGCGCCCTGTGCGCGGGTCCAGGATGAAGTCGGCGCTCGTATTGAGGCCGTACCGCACCCGCGTTTCAGGAGAGAGCTGAGTTCCTGCCGGAAACGAGGCGACGGCTACGCCCCTTGGCGTCTCGGCGCCGCCGACAATCATCTCCTTTTGCAGAGGCCCACCAGCCCCAACAAGGCCACGAAAACGCGGACCGAGATCGGGAAGAAGACCTTGGCGCGGCCGTTGCACGGCTTGGTTGATCGTCGGCAGGCGAACGTCTTCACCGGGCAGGGCTTGGATGACGCGGCGCCCTTCCTTTGGACTGACAGGCGCAAATTGGTTATCAGGCGTCACGATGCCGCCCTGCATTCTCGGCAGCACTCTCGCCATTCTGCCTGAATTGCCCCTCACCAGTGTCGTGCCGTCAGGCCCAGTGGCGACCATGGTGCCCCGCGGTCGTTCTTCCTCTCTCCAGAATGTATTCAGCGCACCCATAGCGCACCTACCTTTCGTTTCTCTTGATCGGGCCGCACACGGCCCCACACCTTACCGCCAGTTCAATCCCGATGTCGCTGCTCATCAGCCATGTCCAGAGCAACCCGCCGTCGCGCTGAATGCAAAAGCGGTGCCTGCCATCGAAAAACTGCATCACGATCTCGCCGCCTGCCTCCACAAAGTACACTCGCGGCATTTCGATGTTCCGGCCAGCCTGCACGGCATCGCAAATCCGCTGCCTGACGCCGGGCCGCGCCTCCTGCTCGCGTTCGATGTAGCCGTCCCACCGTCTGAACGCAAGGTCGCAAGCCGTCACGCTCGCGGGCCACACCAGCCGCGCCGCAAAACGGCTTGGCCCCGCCACGGATAGAACACGCAGTTGTTCCGCTATTGTCATGTCGTCAGAACGCATGGTCGTTCAGGTTGCCGGCCCACGCGCTTGTGATATGCCATCCCAGCGAGCACACATAGACGGTGGAGTTTGTTCCAGTCACCGCAAGCACATATACCAGGATGTCGCTGCCCTGCCTGCGTTGGATGATGTTTTTGACCTTCTTCGCGCCGCCGTCGGCGTACACCGCGAAACTCGCCAGCGGCAGCATGATGTAGTCGGTGTCCTGTATGGGCTGCACATACGCATTCTCATTCGTGGTTGTCATCAGCGTCGGCATTATAGAACCGGAAACAAAATATCCAGTCGTCAACTCGACCCATATCTTCATCCACAGGATAAAATCGCCTGCGGCAAACGCACTGGCATTTACCGTGCGGGTAATGTCCGCATTGGTCGCCGTCCAATGACAGAACGCATTGGCGCTGTTTCCCGCCCAAATGTAGCCATCCCCCACCGTCAATTCCGCCGTGTCCGTCTGCGTCACCGCGAACGGGCCGTTGTACGTGTACGAGTCCCCGTACTGGTGGCGGTGCTTCTCGACTGAGAACGCAGGCGAGCCATGTATTGCCCGGTCGTAGGCGGACAACCCATCAGCAGGGCGGGGCTGAATCAACTGATTGTGGCCCTGGCGGTTCGGGTCGGGCTGCACCGATACCGGGTCAGATGGAGCACCGCCACGCGCCGCGTCATGCGGCGAGCGCGAACTGGTGAGCGATCCCATTGGCGGAATCCGTCTGCCGATCTGACGGAGGTCTTCGGGGGGCTGTTCCCCGAGTCGTCTTGCGCTCTCAGGCGGGGCGCTGCCGACTTCGCGTGCCGGTCTGAACTCGTTCTTGGACTCGTCGCCGCCGATCTCCTTTTTGGCCTTGGCTTTTTGCGCCTCCCGCTGTGCCTGAAGTATGGCCTTGGCCTTGTTGACGGCCTGCTGTGCTTCGCTGATGGGGGGTTGCGGCGGAGGCGGTTCCTTGGGGATCGGTTCCGGCTCGGGCGGTGGGGCTGGATGCACGGCGTCCTCGGTGCCGGGGACACCCCGCACCTTCTTGCCGAACTCCTCCATGCCAGGGTCAACCTCTGTGATCATCAGGCTTTCCTATTGGAGAATCTTCATCACGCCCAACGACGACGCCGGGTAGTAGGCCCGGTTCGTGCCGTCGTAAATGCCAAGCTGGAGTTCCGCGCCGATGATGTTGGTTCGCATCGTCCAGGTCACGGAGCACAAGTTGGTTGCCGTCGCTGCCGGTGTCATGTTGGTGGTGTCGACAGTAACCGCTCGCGTTGTGGCGTCGAGTGTGGCGACGGCCAGCGTGGCGGTGCTGTATGTCAGGTTCTGCACGTCAGCCGTGCTCGCCACGTAGAGGGTGCCCGTGAGGGTCACGCTCTGCCCCGGCGCGACATCGCCGAATGTACTGAAGTCCGTCACCGTGCCGCGGATGAAGTTGACGTTGGTGATGACGAGGCCGGGAACATTGTCGCTCGCCATCGCCTTCGACACAAACAACGCCAGCGCAACCGCAATTGTCGCAACGACCACCACCGCGCATCCTCGTAGCCACTTCTTCATTTCGCGTTCCTCCATCTGTTTAGCCGGGCAGTCCGCCCGACGTGATAATGCCCTCTTCCGTGATGTGAACCAGCCAAATCCGCTTGAGGTAGTTGAACGTCCACGTTCCGATGGTGTCGGTGCGTGTCTCGCGTATCCATAGCGGGCCTGCCTGCTGGACGACCGACCGGCAGTCGGTGCCCGTCGCCTCCGCGTCGAGCTTGCTGAGTGAATACGTGCGAACCGTCGTTATCGTGGAATCCCTGTACCACTCGCAGACGAAGTGGAAGATGTTAGTGCCCATCTCCTTGAATCGCAAGCGCGGGTCGGTTGCGTCTTCGTTTACGACTTCGCGTTGCGGCAGGGATTCCATGAAGAAGTGGGGATGTCGCTCGCGCATGTTGGTCGCCTCGCATACGCAGACAGCGTTGCCTGGGGTGAGACTGAGGGCGAGCAAAATGCCGTCGTAGTTGTTGGTATCCCGGAGCGCAAGCCCTTCCACCCATTGATTCGCGCCTGTTGCCGGGGGGCTGGCGAGGTGTCGGAACACGGCGCCAGTTGTAACCAGGGGTCCGTCGATCTTCACATTTACCGGCGACGATATTCCTGCTTTTTCCGTTTTCACGCGAGCCGTCAGCGTCAGTGATCCGTCATCGTTGGGGGTAATGGCGACATCGCGCTCGACGCCGATGTCGGTAACTGCAAGCGCGTCCGCGAGAAACGCCAGGTCTGCCGGGTCTATGTTGCCTCCGATAGTCAGTACGATGGGGGCCAGGGCCGCGCCGGCCTGCACGGTTTGAAGTACGCGCTGAACGGTCGTGCGTGTCCACTTGGCATTGACTTCGCCGCCCTCTTCCAGGTCGAGATCAGCGTTGACCCGCACCCTGGGGCCGGTTGTCGGCAGCGTCACGTCGGATGGGTCCACGTTTCTGGCCGCGCCAACGGTCACGCCGATTCCGGCCCCGCCGGTGTCCTTGCTGAACGGGCCGACTTTGGGAACCGTCTTCTTGGTGGCTTCAAATGACAAGGCTCCGCTTTCGGCTGGCGTTATTCTGGCCTCGACTCGTTCGCGCACCCCCGACGTTGGAAGAGTGATTTGGTTGGCGTCGAGGGCGCGGCCAACGGACACTTCCAGTTTCACACCCGCATTGCCGGTGTCCTTGGTCAAGGGGCCAACCTCGGGGACGTGGCGAGCCTTCCACTTCGCGGACACCTCGCCGCCCTCGCCGAGTTCGATGTCGGCGTCCACATCGTCTCTGACTCCGCTTGTTGGCAAGGTGATATCGGTAAGGTCCACGTTTCTGGCCGCGCCGATGCGGAGCGCGACGCCTGCCGCGCCAGTGTTCGCCCAATACGGGCCTACCTTGGGGACTTCGCGCACAGTGCCTTGGACTTCGGCCAGTTCGTCATCGCGCATCTTCAGATCCACGTCGACGCGCTTGCGGATGCCTGGGGCGAGCTTGGCGGCCAATGCTGCTTTATCATCCGAGTCCGACAAGTCAATGCCATGCGAGTGAATGGGCGTGATGGTTTGCCCGCCGCCGGTCAGGGAGAGGGAACCTTCGATGCTCGCCGACTGCGTGGTGATGACGGCTTCGTAGTCGAATATCCACTGGTCTTCCTTGGTGATCTTGACGTCGACGGTTTTTCCAATGCCCTTGTATGTCGTGCCGTAGCGCGTGACCAACTCCGCGCAACTGATCTCATGCTTTCGGAGCCGGATGCCGTAGTCCCGCTGAATGCCGATTCTCGTGCCCGCCCATGATGTCAGAATCACGTCGGGCAGGTATGTTTCGGTGTGATCGGTCTTGGCGCCGTAGCGCGTTTCCACGATCACGCCGTCATAGAAGCCGTCGCCGCGGGGTGGCCCCACTTCCACCTGCCGGACCTGGGCATCGTCGCCGGCTGCGCCTTCGGCAGTCGCCACGTCGTCCGTCAGTGCGGTGTTGTGCGTCGTGCCGACCCATACCCCGATCTCGTCCTTGGTGTATCCCCATGCGAAGTGCCAGCGGCGGCGCGTGTGCAGGTCAATTTGCACCCATGCGGTCGAGTAGTTGTCCTTGAGAACGCCCGGCTTGGTCAGCGTCACGGTGCAGCGTCCACTTTCTGCGCTGTAGCCGATGCTGGTGGACTTGCCTTGCGTGGGGGCCAGGGCTTCCCACTCGGTAGCGATGGCCTGGGCCTCGTCTGCGGGCACGGTGTGGATCACGGCGATTCGTGACTCGTTGCGGGAGCCGAGGTTCGACACCAGGTTGAACGTGACTCTGGCCGTTGCCACAACCACGTCCAAAAACGCCGAGCCGTCGTCTGCCCGTGTCGCGGTAGAGATCAGGCATTTCATGCCAGTGTATGCCTGTCCGGCGATGGTGAAGGCACCCGACAGCGTGGTCTCGATGTAGGTGTGCATGCCTGCGGCGATGGCATTGATCTGCCGGTGGTCTATGTTGGGCAAGCGCAGGAAGAGTACCCATGCCGGATTGTCGCTTTGGGTCTTTGGCCCGGTGGGGGCCGCCGGGACGCCGGTAACTGACTCCGTGTTGGTGGGGAAGGTGTGGGCGCTGGTCAGCCGTGCGCCGGCCCATGCCGAGGCAACCGTGCTGGCGAAGCCAAGCGAGAGAGTCTGGACGATGCCTTCCTGCTGGCCGACGGCTTTGGCGGTGTCGACGAGCGTAATGGTGCCTGCACGCCATGTGCCTGGGTGTTTTTCCCCTACGGTTGTCGGGTCGGTAACGGTCAGGACGGGCAGCGTGGCGCCAGGCACGTCGTTCTTGATGTCGGTGTAGTTCTGAAGGTACTGCTGGCCGAGTCTGGCGTCTCCGCGGGTTGGGCATGGAAACCTTCGCACCAGTTCCATGTCCCCGGTCAGCGGATTGACCCCTTTGCTGACGAGGACGGCCTGCCCATCGGCCAGAGCCTTCTTCGCTTGATCGTAGGATTCTGTTGCCATAGTCTAAGCCCTCGCAACCGTAAGGTCGTACAGCTTCTCCTGCTCGGCGGCTTTCTGTGGCTCTTTTTCAGATGAACCGCCGCCCTGAAATACCACCGACGCAACGGCGTGCGCGAGCGCCATGAGCCACTTGCCATCAATGGAAAGCGTTCCTGTAAGGGCCGTGATGGGCGTGATGGTCAGAAGTGCGCCAGTCGCGGAGAACAGTGCATCGGGCCGGTCTGCCACAACGCGGTCGACAGCGGCATTGATCATGGCAGGCAAGAGGTCGTTGGCGGGCTTGAACGGCTCGGTGTCGTTGGTGATCCAGCGCACCTGCTGCGCGACGTGGCTACCTGTGATTGCCGCCATACTTCACCTACCTTCCTTGAAGACTACCTCTTTCCCCGCAGCACCGCGAACAACCGCACCGCCCGGTAAATGACATTCACCCGGCGCGGCTCGACTCCGTAGGCCAGCAGCGAATCACGCAGCACGGCGTCAACCTCCCACCGCAGAAACGGCTTGAACTCAAACGGGCCTTCCAGCGTTGGCGAGACGTAGAACCCCTCGTCCCGGCACCCGCTGTCATGGAACGCATAGCAGGGCCGGGCTTCGTCCGGCGGGTACAGGCCGTGGAACGGCGGCGGGATGCTGCCCCAGTCGGTTTCCTGGCAGTGGCGGTCGGGTTGGATGAAGTGGCCGTTGGACAACTGGAACGTCGCCGGGTTTACGGGGTGCAAGGTGAACTCGTAGACCGTCTTGTGGTACGGCGATGGGACGTGCGGCCACGGCCAATGCTCGCAACGGATGAAGCGGGCGTCGAAGTTCTCGGGATTATGCCACTGGCCGACGTTCATTTCCCGCCTCCGTTTCTCAGCCGCCGCGCCTCATCCGCCTTGGCCTTCGCGCTGTTGAGCAGAGCCAAGAGCGACAGCAAAGCGCCCGACAGCCCGCGCAAGATTGCCGCGACCATCTTGACTTGTGACGGCGGGTACTCATACTGAGCGCACGCGTTGTAAGTGTCCGAGATGGGCACGATGAAGTTGGCCGCGAAGAAGACCGCGATGTAGAAGATCAGCCAGCCGGTCTCGACAGAGATTTTCATATCAGCCCCCCTTGACCGCGAGCGCACGCAACACGACAACCACCCCGCTGACAATGCTGACCAGCAGCGCCCCGACAACGATAGACGTTACCCAGGTCAATGCCTGCAAAATCTGGTCATGCTTCGCCAGTCGCGTCTGAATCGAGACGGAGCCATTGTCGTGGAAGAGCCGGTTGTCAATAGACTCCAACTTCGCCAGCACTTTGTCCGTCGCCATCTGGCACTCGCTGCGAGTAACGTATTCCTCGGTCATGGCCTTCCTCCCTCTCCCTAGCTGATGTGCAACCGCCAGCCGTCGTGCTGCCAGTACCGATCCGGGAACCGCAACGCGTAGGCGCTGTCCCTGCTTCGGTATTTCAGATAGCAGGCCCGGTGATAAAGTACCACGCCCTGCACCCCGAATCCGCGCCCCCAGTGAATATGCTTGGCATGCCAGCAGTTCTCGCCCGCGAACAGCATCGCCAGCCTCACCGAACTGTGATATCCCTGAATGGCCGGGTGCGCCGTCGCATCAAAGTAGCCGTTGGCGCGGTTGACGTGCTGCGGTTGCCATCCCTCCGTCACCGCCTCCACATCAATCAGCGGGAGCCGCCCCATTGCAGCCGCCTCAGACTCCTCCCCCTCCACACGCTCCCACCGCGTGCCGCCGGGGAACAGTCCCGTTTGCAACGCCCCCCAGAACGCCTCCTCCTGGAACAGCCCGCCTGTCGAGCCGTCCTGAGCGTGGTACTTCTGTCGTGCGGCATAATAGGCCGTCGTGCCGCGCAGATTTGGCACCGCCACGCCCTTCAGCCGCCATGCGATCTCTACGAGGTCAAGGCAGCTTTGCACCGTGCAGGTCGGCAGGTTGCCCTGGTCATCCCACGCACTCACGCCGAACCACGCCACGTCGCGCCCGCCAGTTGAGCCAATCAACAGGGGATGCTGCTCGGGAATCTCCGGCATGGGCCGGTCGGCAATCAGGGCCGCGTCCAGCGGGCTAACCAATGCGCCAGTTGTGCAGAGACTCATTCCCACACCCCCATAACCCGGCCGTCAGCCGTCAGGATCAATCGCAGCATGATCGTTTTGTCCACGTTCGTTGCCGTGCCCCCCGCAATCACGGCCCGCCGCCCGTCAACGTAAATGCCGTCCGCGTGCGGGTACGGAACAATGTTGCCGGGCTTCTCCGTGCTTCGGCACGAGCATCCCATCAGCAAACAGACCGCGAGAGTGAGTAGGTGCTTCATTCGCCGGTCGCCTCGTCCCGCTGTTGCCGAGTCTCGTTCCCCTGCCCGATTACCTGCTGGATCGTCACGTCGCCGCCCGCCTGAATGGACGGCAGCGCGGTCCCGCCTGATGTCTTGTCGTCGTCGGCCAGAGCGTCGGCAATCAGATAGCCGCCGCCCCACCCGAGCAGTTTGCCCACGTCGGCCCACATCGAATCCGACAGTCCCACGTCCTCGGAAGCCTGGCTGATGCCGGTCCCGCGCACGATATCGCCCGCCGCCCGCCGCCGCACGTTGTTGTCTCTAACCGTCTGCCACGTCGAACCACCGGGGACGACCGCACACCCACTCACCACGAGCACCGCCACCGCAACCGCCAGCCACGCAGCGTCTAGAATCCTCTTCATTGTCCGCCTCCTTTGTGAACCGTCACCGAATGAACACGCAAACTCCCCGGTGCGGATGGAAACCCTCCTCCGAGCAGCCATACCAGGTATGCGCCGTCGGAGGTCTCCCCATCTTCCGCGACCGCCACGCAGCCAAATACGTTCGTGCCCGCCTGCACCGTGAACACGCCCGTTGTCGCCGATGCCTTCCCGATTGCCGCCACGTCCTCAACCGTCACCCATGCGTTAGAGACCAGCCGGAAAAACCGGATCGCCACCAGGTCCGTCAACGCCGTGCCGTCGTCGTTCTTGGTCGGGCAGTCAGCTACCAACCGGATGTCCGCCGCCGTGATCCGCACTGGCGGAATCGGCGGAATCCCCTGCGCCAGCGCCGCCCCCGCCAGCAGCAGCCACAGGGCCGCGCCAAGCAACGAGCCAAGAATCGGTATCCGCAGTTTCATTTCGCCCTCCTTCACTTCGGCGCAATCACCGCGTTCGTTTTGCCGTCGTCTATCGCGCTTTTCGGCGGGGCCAGCCCCAGCTTCTTCAGTGTCACCAGCGGATCATCCGTGGCAATCATCTTCACCGCCGCGTCACCCGCCGCCGTGCTCACCTCCGCCAGGCTGTTGCTCGTCACCTGCGTCTTGCCGCTCAACCATGCGCCCACCGCGTTCGTCACCGCTGCCTGCTTGGTCCTGTTGGTCCATGCCGAGTAAGGCGAGACAAACAGAACGTGCCGCCCCTTACAAGCGGTGTCAATCTTAGGAAACTGCTCGCGCCAGTAACACGCCACGGAATACCCATTGCTCGCGGCGTCATACCATACGACGGGCGCAATGGACTCAGCCCAAATAACAGGAATCGGCAACAGCAACAGCAAGTAAAATACGCGCTTCATGGTCGAGGCCGATCCTTTGTGGCGTCGTAGTGCGCCTTGACATCTGCGGCCTGCATGAGTCCGGTGTGCAGTATGTCCGACATATAACCGTTGAGCGGAGCAGCCAAGTCGATCCATATCCCAAGCCTAGCGTTCTCGCCTTCAGTATAGTTATATCTGTCGGTGTCACTGACGTTCAGGACTCCGTTGGTATATATTCTCTTGCCTCCATTAAAGTCATAGACGATGCCGATGTGAATCCATACATTAGAGGCAAGAACAGCCCCTTGGAGCTGAGGGCTTCCGAACTTATCTGTCATAATCTTCCCAGTTGTTATATCTCGGTAAACGGTCATGCGTTTACCCCCATCATCTATTCCGCGATAGAAAAAAACATGATACACGTCCGTTCCGCCCACAATCTTTGTCCAGAACAGGAAAGATGCAGAAGACGAAACTGGGTTCAAATCGTTAGTAATGGTAATCCAATCGTCAATACCGTCGAACTTGTACGTGCCGGACACAAACAACGGACGGCAGGAGGCATTGGTTTGATAACCGTCGCTTAGGCGGGATAGGAAATCTTCCGCCGTCCATGTAGGCAATTGCGCCGGATCGCGTGCCCCATTCGGAAACCAAAATCCTTCCAACTCCGTGTTCGTCCAAAATGTGTACGGGAGCGTAGCCGCTGCGGTCGTGTGGTAGGTGCTCCCGCTGGCAATGCGATTTTGCGCCTGCGCGGTCCCGGCGGCGAGCGTCAGCAGCAGTATGGCGAGGGCACGGTTCATGGGTTGACCTGCATGATGTTAGTCACGATTGCGCCGTTGCTGCATGACAGGAAGTGCATGAAGCCGAGCGACAGCGCCTTCATGTCCACGTAGTTGGTCGTATCCGTGTACCACCGGATCGCCGCGCCCATCGGCACCGTCAGCGCGAGCGTGGCGTTGGTAAGCGTCAACTGATTGACCCCACTCAACGAGTACCCGCCGCCGTCCACGTTGTTGGTCCACGGCGTCTGACTGCCTCCGCCCGTGGCCGTGCTGGCAATCGTCCAGTCCTGCGCCGAGTTGGTTGTGATCGTGATGCTGGTGCCCGCCGTGATGGTTGGCGTCACGGATTGCGCGACGGTGTACTCCGTGCCGTTGGTCGTTACGGTGATCCCGCTGCCCGCGACAACGCTCGCGCCCGCCGATCCCGTCGCCTGCCACGTCACAAGCCCGGTTGTCGCGTTAGTCGCAATCGGACTCCATGTGACCGTCGCCGTGTTGCTGGGATAGAAACCGGCGGGCGCGTTGGTCACGTCCGCAATCGCGTGCGCGTGCCCCGGCTGGCTGGCCGACGCCGCCAGCGCCACGGTCTGCGTGTAGGTGGTGTCGTTTGTCTGGACATACCCCATAAGACTGCCCACCCCCGGCGTTTCCAAGTGCGTGTCGTAGGGATCGCCGCCGTACGTGATGACCGTGGGGGCCGTACCGCTCCCGCTCACCGTCAGGTAGTACAGCACGCCCCAATATAACCCCGCGCCGCTGATGTTGTTGTCGTTGTGCGTCGTTACCCGATAGCTGGCAAGCGACGTACCGATTGCCCCCGAGACTGCGGAGGTGTCAATCACGTTCGTCGTCGCCCCGTTGTCGTCCGTGTAGACCAGCGCGATCTTGCCCGTCACGGTCTTGGTGCCGCTTTTCACGGCGTAGAACCGTCCAATGTAAGTCCCTGCGCGAATCATGTCCGTGCTGTTGGTGTACCAAAACGCCCCCACCAGAGTGTCGCCCGCCGCCAGCGCCGCATTTGTCACCGACCACGCTGGCGACGGCGCAACGTCCGCCAGTGATCCAGCCGTGCTGATAACCGGATGCGCGTTCGTGCTGCCGAACAGCGTCGCCTCCGACAGCCCCTCTAGCAAATCATAGACCTGCTTGCGGTTGACGTACTGATTCGTGGTTACGCCCGCAGGGCCGTACAGCCCAGTAACGAGCGTGTCGCCGTCTTGCAAGGCGCTGTCGGCCAGCAGCAGGCTAGCCACGCTGGCCGCGTTGAGAGTGCCGGTGGGGGCCGAGGAGGTTCCGGCGTTCGTCAGACCCGTCCCAGCCGCCCATTGGTCGTGCGCCGTCGGCGTGCGGGCGTCAGTCAGCCGCGAGTCGTTGGTATAGACGACGGTGTTGCTTTTCGAGAGCCAATCCGCGCCGCCAGCCGCGCCAGCCGCAAGCGCGTTGCTGACTGCGGTAGCCGAGCCTGCCGCGTCGAATGCCGCCGCATTGGTCAGCCCACCCGCAGCCGCGATTGCCGCCCCGCTCAGGTCTGTTATGCCCGCCCCTTTCCCGACCAGATTAGACGCCGTGAGTGTCCCCGAGAAGCTGCCAGCGATCCCGTAAACCGTGCCCCAGCGAAACGAGCCGTCGCCTAAATCCACAGAGTCGGCATTGGGCAATAACGAGCCGAGCATCTTGAGAGAGCCGTCGCGCATGACAAACGCCCCCGCCGCATTCGTCGCCGCCGTGCCGAGGCCCATCGTCCCCCGCGCCGTCGCCGCGTCCGCGTCGTCAACAAGGGTCTGCCCGAAAGCGGAAATCCCAACCTTGCTCGGCGTCAGACTGCCATCGGCCAGGTCGTCAAGATCGGCGTCCCATGCCTGCACATGCGTCCCCGGCACAAGGCTGAGATTCGTCCGGGCGGTCGCCGCGCTGGCCAGGTCGCTCAGGTTGCTGGAAATGGCGAGGTAAATGCCCGCGCCAGAGACAACCCCCGTCAGTCCGCTGCCGTCGCCGGTGAACGTGCCGCCCAGCGAGACGCCCGTGGAGCCGTTCGTAACCGCCCCCGCCAGCACGGGGTACACCCGGCCATAGCTGTCAGTCGTGCTCGTCCAGCCGTTCGATGACGCGAAGATGTTCGGGCCGTGCGTGGCGGTGTGGCTGTAGGGACCGCGCAACGCCCAATCCAACGGCATGTTCGGATCAGTGGCCGCCGGCACATCGAGTTCAGGGCTATCAAAAACCGTGATCTTGCCCCTGGCGTAGCTGTGGGATTCCGTGGCACTGGTGATGCACAGGGCCGCATATCCATCCTCGACGACCACGGTCAAGTTGCTGGCGGCAACCGTCACCGTGCAGTAACCTGATGTCGAAACCGTGCAGTTCGTCATGGAAAACCCGTTCGTGATGCTCTGCAAGCTGGCAAGGCTGTTGGTCGAGTAAAAGAACTTGGCAGTGTAGTTCGTCGGATACCAGCGCGTGTCTTCATCGAGCCACAGGTTGAACTGCCATTGCGGGGTGTTACCGCGGCTGGTCTTGACGTGGAACTGGTCGGCGGTGTGCTCGTCGAATCTGACATTGTGTGTCTCGGTCGGCGGGGACTGCGCGAGGGCAACCGTTGCGAGAAGCGCGGCAAGAAGTGCGATGATCGTGGTTCTCATACAAAGCTCCATCCCGGTTGTGCCAACAACGATCCATCCATCCGGCCCATTTGCATATCCCGCGTCCAGTACGCTACCAGTCGGCGGTACTCAGCGGATGCGTCCTTGAACACGTCGGCGTCATAGTACGGCTTCCGCTTGTTGCCGCACAGCCAGACCAAGGCGGACGCAACGAATGCCTCATGGAATCGGTTCAGCACCCATGCCGGCAGTTCCTTTGTCGGGTTCAACTTCGGCACGAGCGCGGCCTTGACCAGCAATCCGTCCGTCACGTCGCTGGCGGGATAGGCTGGCAGCGCAAGGTTCCCAGAAGCCGGGTCATAGGAGACGCCATTCAAAGACTGCTCGGTGCCGTCCTCGCTCGCGGCCACTTCTGCGGCAGTACGGAAAAAAACCTTAATGATCTTGAGGATGTCGGCCTCGCTGGCAGAGACCGTGGCAAGCGTGTACTCCAGTTCGTCCGTGTCGAGATTGTTTGGTTCGAGGTCTTCGCGCCACAACGTCGTATCAATCAAGAATCGCCGGGTGCCGGCATGGACGGATCGCAGCCGCATGCCCGCAGACACATCGCTCGGAGCGCGAGCCATAACGAACGGAATAAGGTCAGAATACGCTGATAATCCTGCCGCCATGATCCCGCCCTCCCGATGAAGAAACGGGGTGTAGCCGTAGGGCATACACCCCGCTCAGTTTGCCGAGGTTACACGCCGCTACGGCATCACGTCGAACTTGACGATCAGCGCCCTCAGCACCACGACGCCGTTCGTCAGCGTACTGTCGGAGACCAGATCGATTGTGCCTGCCGTGCCATACAACTGCCATGTGGTCGCGGCAGACATATTCGTCGCAGCCGTTTGAGCGGCGATGTTGCTGAGGAACTGGGTATCGGTGTCCCCGTCCCCCACATCCCATGTGCCGCTCAACGTGCTCGCCGTTGTGATCTGGTACTCGACGGCGATTACCGCGCACCCAGCCGGAATCCCAAACATCTGGATGCGATCATCGTCCGCCATGTTGTATGTGGCGAAGTTGACCGAGTTTTCCAGCACGAACACCTTGCCCAGACCCGACGCCGGCATCGTGGCCGCGCCCGTCCAGTTCGTCGTTGTTCCGGCCTGAGCCGCGAACCCCATGACGAACAGGATGAGCATAGCCGTCATCACACTCTGAATCATCTTTCTCACTTTCTCTATCCTCCTGTTACTACACCGCATGAATGCGAGGCGGGCCGCGGCAGACTCTTCCGCCAGCCCGCCCCGCGAACTGTCCCCTTTCCTACGCCTCGGCGGCCTTGTAGGCGTAAGCGTTGACGAGACCCTCCGGCTTCACGGCCTTCCAGCCCCACACCATGAGGCCCTGGATGTACGTCTCGAAGTTCCCGTTGTCCCACAGCTTCGCCTCATTCATGCGAAGCGTGTAACTGATGGCTTCCTTGTTGCCCGCGAGAATCGCGGTCGGATGGGTCGCGTCGGCGCCCGTGCCACTCAGGTACGTGTTGACGTAGAACTTGGCCCGATCCACCATGCCAAGGAATCCGGTCCTCAGTACGGAGGTTGCATCGCCCATCGCCATGGCGTTCTTCAGCTCGCTGTTGAGCAGCAGATGGCGCATCCACACGGGAATGACCACCCACACGTTCTCGTTGGCGACCTGCTCAGCCATGACGGCGGTGATGCGGGTCAGGAACTCCACCACGTTCGAGGTGTTGACGCCGACTCCGGCGCCGGAAGTACCGAGGGCGTACTGTCCGCTGATGACGCCGGCCGTGGCCCCCTTGTTCGAGGCGTGGGCCGCGTCCACCATGGCCGCGAAGAACGCCTGGTCGATGTACTTCTGGCCGGCTTTCTGCCCGACTTCCTGGTACTTCCTCTGGAGGTCCAGATGCGAGAGTTCCTTGTCGACGGCATTCAGCGCGACATTGAAGTAACCGGCCTTGTCGATCAGCAGTTGGGTCGGCGTGAGGTTGATGCGCTCGACATCGAGCGTCTGGCCCGCCTCATACGCATTGAACGTAACGGTAGGCTCGTTCTCGACCTGCACTTCGTCCCCGACGTTCAGTTCGTCGAAGTACTTGCTGGTCGTGATGTCCGGCAGAATGGCGGTCTGCCAGTACTTCGCATTCCACACCTTCGAGTACCGCGTCAGGATTGCTGAGGCGGTCTTCAGGTTGGGAACGCCCTGTGCATACGTAATCATAGAATCCCTCTCTCACTTCTCGGGCCGGTCGGGGTTCCATGATCCCGATGCTGTGGCCCGTTTACTCGCCCAGTTCGCCCCGCTCTTCCGCATCGCAGAGCCGCTCGTATTCATCAGCCTCGTCTTTCGTCGCGGCTTTCAGGATGAATATTCGCTGGTGCAACTGCTTCATGCGGGCGCGGGAATACTTCGGTTTCCCGGATGCTTCGGCTGCTGGAGAACCGGCGCCCTTCTTCGGCCCCACCTGGCCCGCGACGGAAGGCTTGGGAGTTACCGTCGCCTTGCCCGCCTTGTGCTGGGTGTAAGTCTCAAACTGATAGGCTACGCCGTCCACGTCAAACGCATCCTCGCACTCGCGCAGCCTGTCCAGGCGGGTCACGCCCGTCCGGTCGCCGGGCTGCTGCTCGGCAAGGAACTCTAGGAAGTCGTCGTTCTCGTTGAGCGCGGACCAATTCGGCACCTTGGCCGTCAGTTCGCGCAGGAAGTTGCGGCGTGTCTGATCCACGGCAATACGCTTCGCGTCCTCGGCCTCGGCCTTGGCCCGCTCTGCGGCGCTCTGCGCGGCGCTGAGTCCGTCGCCAACCTTGTCCACTGCGGCACCAAGGTCCCCGAACTCATCACCGAACTTTCGCGCCGGCTGCGCTGGCTCTGCCGGCTTGGCCTCTTTGAGCTTGGCGTTCTCGCTGACAAGCCCCTGCACTTGGACGGTGAGGGCCTCGACGCGCTGGCGCAGGGTAGTCAGTTCACCCCCGCGTCGGCCATCCTCGGCGTTGAGCCGTCTGGTAAGTGCCTTGATCCGTTCGTCCTTCTCGGCCAGTTCAGCCTTCAGGGCGTCCAGTTCGGTAGGCGCTTCCGGCGGCTCTTCCTTCTTCTCGCCCGGCGTGGGTTCGCCGACCGCAGCCGCGGCATCAGCCTCGGCCTTTTCCTTGGCCTCGGCGGCAGCCACTTCCGCTTCCTCCTTCTCGATCTCTTCCTGCAATTTCTCCAGTTCCGCTTGCATCTCGGCCTCGTTTCCGTCGTCAGTCTCGGCTATTCGGCGGGGTGCGTGGCCCCGTCTCAACCTTCACCGGCGACAGTTACCGCACTCTGCTCCTGCTTCGTACCGGCGCCCCCAAGGGCGTCGGCCACGCATTCCAACACTTCCGTCAGGACTTTGGCGCCCGAAACCTTGTTCTCCATGCCGACGAGGCGGTTCTGGGCGTCGAGGGCGTCCCGCGCCCCCTGGATGCGTCCTACGAGAATGCGGAAGCTCGGCCCGTTCGCCGCGGCCAGCCCCCGTATGGCTCTCGCCAAGTCGCTCCATTCATCTTCACTCGCCGGCTTGAACATCGCTCAGTTGTCCCACTTGATGCGGGCCTTCCATGTCAGGTTCGAGTCGCTGACATTGGTGACGGCGAACTTGATGCTCTCCTTCACCAGCATGTAGCGATCCTCGGTGTTGATGCGGGGACGCACCGTGACGTTGTTGCTGACCGCATTCGTAGTCACCAGCGTCCATGCCGCAAAGGACGTATCCTTCGGCGTAACCGTAACGCTCCAGATGCCCGTCGCCGTCGCGGGGCAGTAGAAATCGATCTGATCGAGATAGCCCCTGATGTCGTCCGGGCCGAGCGTTTGGCTCACTTCGTTCGTCACGTTGGCGTCAGTCGGCAGCGTCACGACCAAGGAACGCGGTTCAGCCAAGGCGACCGCGGCCCCGATGCCGCACACCAGCGCGATCAATGCTCTCCATGCCTTCATGCTGTCCGCCTTTCAGCCGGGCGAGCGCCGGGTTGAGCCGACGCCCGCTGGGCGGTTGATCGTTACGGAACCACCGACGTGCCGTTTGTGGTCCACGCTGTCAGAATGCCATTGGCATACGTCCAGACGTTCGTGACAGGATTCGTGCCGCCATCGAGCCAGATCATCGTGTTTGTCACGGTGATGCCGGTGAACGCTGCGGCATAGTCCGATCCCGCTGACGCCGCGCTTACCGTCCCGCTGCCGTTCGCCTTTAGAATGCCGCTCGCCGTGCCCGCGCCGCCATTGGCTCCGGCCAGAACGCCATTGGTGAACCCGCTGATGTCATAGGCCGCGAAGGGCACTCGCGCTGCCGCCAGTACGCCATTCGTGAACCCCGACACGTCGAAGGCCGCGAAGGGCACCCGCGCCGCCGCCAGCGTCCCGTTCGTAAACCCGCTCACGTCGAAGGCCGCAGCAGCGGCATTGAAGGTTGACCCTGGCGCGATATAGTCAGTTCCTGCAACCGCCGCGCTCATGACCGATGTTCCATTCCCTTTCGCAACACCAGTCAGTGTGGCAACACCTGTGCCGCCTTGAGCAACGGTAAGAGTCCCATTTGTGAACCCCGTGATGTCAAATGTCGCCAACGCGACCTTGGAGGCGGCAATGGGATCATCCAGGCCAATCGTAATCGTGCCCGCGCCGTTGGCAACCGTCGTCTCGCCAGTGGTCGCAGTGATCGTCGCCAAGACCGGATCGGTCGTGCCGTCGCCAATCGGTATCTGCCCGTTGGATGCTACACCAAGCGCCGTAATTGCGTCAGTGCCGCTGCCGAGCAGGATGCCGCCGTCGGTGAACGTGGCCGCGCCGCTGCCGCCGTTGGCAACGCTCAGGGGCGTGGTCAGAGTCGTTATTTCGGTGGCCGTCACAGCCTTTAACGCCGTGATGCCCTTCGCCACGCTCACGGCATGCGTGCCTTCCGCCGTAATGACCAGCGTAGCTTCCGCGGCCGTGTTGGCGGTATCGCCTGTTCGCGCATCCGTAATGGCGATCAATGGAACGGTGGCCGTCCCCGCGACATTCGTCTGGTCAATAGTCATTTCCTCGGTCGCCGAACCGAAGTTGATGTCCACGTCGGCGTTGGCTTCCAGTTCGCCGTTGGCCGTGGTCTTGCCGCTCACGGTCGCGGTCGTCGGTGTGATGTCTGCGGAGCTTCCAGCGCCCGCCGCGTTGAGTTGCGAGGCGGTCGCCGTCACAGCGGTCCCCCCGATTTTCAGGGGTTCGTTGCCGTATAGGTGAATGGACCGCGCCCGGACAACGTTGAAGTCTGCGTTCACGTTCTGAGCCACTGCCGCCGAGACCGCCATCAGCACCGCCACTCCCACTGCCAGATACTTCTTCATCGCTGCTTCTCCTTCATCCTTCGATGGGGACCCTCATGTTTTCCGCTCTTGGGACCGTCCCCATCGTGTTCGCCCCTCCAGCGTTAGGTTTTGAAGCCGCGAGAGCAGCCGCCTCTTCCTTCTGCTGCCGTTCCCTGGCGTCGAGTTCCTTGTCTGACGGTATCAGTTCCGTAAAGTCGGCCATTTTGAGCTGATCGGCCATCTTGCGTAGCAGTTTCGCCCGCCCCTTGAGTCCTATGATCGAGAGATCGACGGGGTTGTTAGTGCGATCCATGAACTCCGTGAGCTTCTGCATCTGGAGTTCCTTCACGAACAGTCCCGTAGCGCCCGTCGTGATGACCTTCACGTCGCCCTTGATGTTATCGTCTGGATCGTACTTGTTCAGCCAGTCCACCCAGTTCGAGATCAGGGGGCCGACGCCGTTGGTATCGACCTCGGCGAAGGCATCCTTGATGCCCCGGGCGGCCGAGTTCATCAACGCGGTCAACCCTGAAAAGGTTGTCGCCGCGCCCGCCGCCCGGTCGCTGCCGTAGGTGTACGCGGGTACGCCGCTTTCGTTGTCGGAGTCGGCCACGGCCTGATTGTAGATCGCCATGAGTTCACTCGCGTTGCTCGGCACCGTGTACCACTGCGCCGGCGGCACGGTTAGCCCCATTTCGTTCGTCGTCTGAAGCACCTTGCCGGGATGCCAGGTAAGGGCGTCACCCTTCTCGACCAACCGTGTCACGTCAACCCATGCCATCGGACCCGACGCCCAGCTCATGTTGTGGAGCATGGCGACCATCGATCCGTTCGCCCTGTCCTGCGAAGAGATCATCAGCATCGGAACGCCGACGCCCCAAAAACTTCCCGGGATGCGCTTGTAAACAGCCTTGAAGTAGGGGCGGGTCCCCAGGTCGGACCAGTTCGGCATGACTTTCAGGATGTGATCCCGCGACCAGATGATCTGCACTTCGTAGTCGCGGCCCGGCTGAAAGTCCTGTCCGGGCAGTTTGGCGTCCGCCAGCAGAAAACCTGGCACCGGCCCCCAGAACTCGAAACACTCTATGCGAACGTCCTTTGATCCAAGGGCCTTCTGCTCGGATGCGGCTCGCTGATCGTCGCCAGGCAGGTTTGACTGGCTGAGTCCCATGTCGGCTGGCGTCTCGGCAAGAAGCGCGGTGATCTCGTTGTCGAGGTAGTTTTCCACTCCAATGCACGCTTCCAGCCCTGAGCGGTATGTCTTGATGCGCTCGATGATGTAGCCGTCCTCGACCCCGACAGACCAGGGCGATGGGTACATATCATGCGGGGATGGAGCCTGGACGGTTGGAAACGGTTCGTAGTCCACCGTGATCGCGCCGTCCGCCCAGTGTCGGCGCTTTACGCGCTGAATGACCGGCCCTTTGAGGAAGCCGGTGCCAAAGGTGACGGCATTCGACAGGAACTCCTGGAAGACCTGCGGCCAGGCGCTCTCGGACAACTGATCCTCGATGCGCGTTTCCATGGCTTTAGCGCGAGCCATGGCAGCCTTGCGGAGTTCATCCTTCTCGGCCTCGATCATGTCGTCGAGGATTTGTTGGAGTCCGCCAGCCGGAACCTGCTGCCCGCTCTCCGTCATGGCCTGCACATGAGCCGCGGCAGCCACCCGCGCAATCTGCGCCCTTGTCTCCGGGACTTCCGGCTCAACGGTGGGCTTCAGCGTCCATATCTTCTCACCGTAGGGCAGGAGGATGTCGCGCATCCACGCTTCCGCGGCGTTGCACTTGATCTGCGTCAGGGGAACCCAGAAGGGCTTGATGCTGAACTTTGCCAGTTCCGCAAGGCGGGTGGCGTCGTACTCGCCCTTGCGGCGCCGTTGGGCATTGACGAGATTGTCGGTAACGCCGGCCTGCTGCCGTGCGTTCTGAGAGTCAGAGAAGCAGGACTGGACGTAGGCGAGAAGCTGGCTCTTTATGGCTTGACCGGCGAGAGCGGCCGCCGCCTGGTGCGACTTGGACTCTTCGGCAGCCTGCACTTCTTGAGCGGACAGCACCGGCATCAGCGGCATCGCCCCTTGCATGAGCGGGGCAACGGGCATTCCGGCTGCCGCCCGTATCTGCGTCGTGAGAGGTAGCGCCATTTACAAGCTCATTGCGTTTTCCGTGGGCAGAGGCACCCGTTACGTCTGACTTACCCTTTACGGCGCGAAGGACACACCTAGATTTTGTGCGCGTCAACATCTTTTTCACCTTCGCCAACCCTTTTTTCGCACCCTTGCGAGCGTCTATCCATCTGCACGCCCATCCGGCAGCGAGGACGCCATCTCCAATCATCACAAACCAGCGCCATCCATTCAGCGAACGCCGGATGATCGTGTGCGTGATTGCTGGCAAGCGGCATCCCCTTCGTCCATGAGGCTCTCAGAACGTCTCGTACTTCACCGTCAGCGGCCTGCGTTGTCCACGCTGTATAAGCCGGTCGTGGAACTGCGCGAACACCATGAACGCCGAGGCGCCGTGCGAATGCCGATCATGCAGCGGCCTGTCCTTCCAGACGCCGTGCCGCCGATCCCATTCCTTCCGGTAGCATTCCATGTGCTCTATGCCCAGAGCGCAGTTTGCCTTGTCGAAGCAGCACCGCGGCAAGATCATCCTGGCCGACTCGACGGCATCCGCAATGGAGCGCGGACGCTCCACGTACTCGAAGGTTATGCCGTGCTGCGCGGCAGTCTGCCGCTTCGTCCTGGCGGTAAACGCATCGCGGGTGTTGATGTCGTGCGGGCCAACGTGCCGCCCGTAGCGCCGGCCCCACGGCTTCGCTTTCATCACGTCGATGTAGTGCAAGAGGCCCTCGCCGCTGTTCTCGTAGAAGTCGATCATGTTCACCATGTTGCCGGTCGTCTGCGAGAACCAAATGCTCATTTCGTCGTTGATGCCGATGTCCCACCACGTATCCACCATGTACCGCGGATCGTATGCGTAGCGCCCTATGCGCCCGGTTTTGGCCGCCTCGTTCATCGCCTTGGAGAAGTAGGCGCCTTCCATGCTCGCCTCGAAGGCTTCCTCGGCCACGCTTGGGTAGTTCGAGCGCATGAACTCGCCCTGCTCGTCAGCCGTCACCACGTACCACGCCTTCTGCTCCCGCGTGAGTTTGACGCCGTGCTTCACCGCAAGCGCATCGAAGTACTCATCCAGGTACTTGGGAATGATGACTTCCGCATCCAGCACCTTGGTGTCGTCCTCCCACCAGCCGAAAAAGTGGAAGCGGTAGTCCAGGTCGTTTTCAGGGCGAACCTTGGCCGCGATCTCCGCGTTGGCCTTCTGCGCCCGCTGCACCATTTCGTAAAAAACGCCGGTCGTTCCCGCCGCGGTAGACTCGATGAACACGTAGGTCGACGCCGTGCGGACAGTCGGCAGCGTGCCGGAGACGAACTCTTCAGCCTTCTCGGGGGCCGTCTTGCTCATGGGGCCAAGCTCGGAAGAGTGAATAACCTGGTAGGTGCCAGAACGCAGGCCAACGTCCACCCTGATGACGCTGCCGTTGGCAAACACCAGTTCCGTTTGACTGCCCTGTGTGCCGGCGGCCAGAGGTATCCGCACTTCCGGTATGCGGTAGTTGTCGTAGCCGTAGCGGATATGGTCTCTGAAAATGTCCTTGGCCTTTTCCTCGGTGTGCGCCGTGATGCCGACGTTGATTCCAGGGTTGTGCATGGCAAGATCAAGCTCGAACAGACAGAGCAGCGTCGTGAACCCGATGCCCCTAGGCTTCAAGATCACGTTGCGGTTCTTCATGGCCCAATAGAACTTCTCCTGGATGGGGTTCGTCTTGAAGACGACGCCCTCGCCACCCTCCCTCGGCTTGACGAGGTAAAGGTTGTTGATGCGCCACGCCGGGTTGTCAAACTCGGCGGCCAGCACCTTGATGTCTACAGCGGAGTCAGTCACAGATCACTCCTTCACTGGGCAGCGCGTACCCTCTTGTTGGGGCTACAGAACAGGCCGCACCTATCCTGCGCCAGTTTCGCGTACTCCGGGTTCAACTCGACCAGGATGCAGTCCCGTCCGTTGCTGGCGGCTACCTCGCCGGTTGTGCCACTGCCGCCGAAGGGGTCAAGGACTGTGCCCGGCTTCGTCGCGCCGTTGCAGGAGCAGGTCGGGCGGTGGCCGATAGTGCGGGACGTGTCAGCATCGAGGGCGCGCCATCCGGGTTGGTGCGACGACCTACCTCGAGGCGTGCATGTGTGCCCTATTGCCAGCCGTGATGGGTTGATCGTTTTCGCCCGCCCGCCAGGTTCCTTCTCCGTGACCCGTTCCCACGGCTTCCCGCACACCGCGCAGACCTTCGACGGGCATCCTGCCAGGATGCAGGGCCGGATCAGGGCAGGCGGAAATGTGGCGAAGTGGGCCTCGCGGTAGGGTGCGGTCGGGACCGTCCAGACGGAGCGGCGGTTGCGGGTAGCGTATGTCGCGCTTCCGGGGCGAATCCCCGCCACATCTCCCGTAGGCATTCTCTTCTGTTCGGGAGCCGACCTTGCCTTTCTGTCGTCGTCCGGGTACACGCTCGGCTCAGAAATAGCCTCCGCGTCGTAGTAGTACCGCGCCGACTTCGACAGCAAGAACAGGTACTCATGGGACTTGGTGCATCGGTCGGTAACGGACTCCGGCATCGGGTTCGGTTTGGCCCAGATGATGTCCTGCCGCAGATACCAGCCGTCGGCCTGCAACGCAAACGCCACGCGCCAGGGGATGCCTACCAGGTCTTTGGGTTTGAGGTGTTGACTCCATCCGGCGTCCGTGGTACATTCTGGATGAACTATACAGGAGGTGTCCGATGAAACGCGAAGCGAACAACTCTCGGAAGTGCATCGAATGTGGCGCGGAGGTTCCGCGCAAGGTGAAGCGGTGCTCGCCGTGCAACTCGGCTTTTCTGTTGCGGCGTCCGACGTACCAGCGAACCGATGAGCACAAGGAATTGATGAGCGAACGGTTGACAGGTCAGCCCCACACATGGCGCAGCGCCAGCGAGACGCCGGAAGTTGCGGCGAAGATTCGGGCGTGGTGGACTCCTGAACGCAGAAGCGCGAAGTCCGAGGCGATTGCGAATCGCGGTCGTTATCACGGACTGTCTCACGGAAGGCGAAAGCAGATGGTTGCGGAAGCCGGGAAGTGCTCTCGCTGCGGGACCGCAACACGCCGACTAGACACCCATCACAAAGACAGGGATACTCGCAATCAAAGCCCGGCGAATCTGGAAGTGCTGTGCCATCGGTGCCACATGCAGGAGCATCGGGCCGAGATTGGATGGGCGGCGTACCACAAGGCGCGCGGGACGGGCAAGCGGTAGACCCTCGGCATGTTCGTTGCTTCGGGCCTGCTGAATCCGTTGCCTTTCTTTGTCCGGGTTGCGACATGAAACTATCGCCTATGTTCAAAAACAGAACGCCGTCCGGCCTCAGCAATCTCCGCACCTCACGGAACACGGCGACCAGGTTGACGACATAGGCTTCGGGCGTGGGTTCAAGTCCGATCTGGGCGTCAATGCGACGGGCGCCGCACTTGCGACACACACTCGCGTCAACACCGGGACGCTGGCCGGTAGTGATTGCGCCCGGAGCTTTGCTGTCCTGCACCTGTCCGCCCACCGAATGCTCGCACCCCGCATCCCCGCCTTCCCACGTCGCTGTTCCGTAGTCTCTGAGGCCGCATGTTACCAGTATGGCGGACTCGTCACTACGCAGTTGACGCTACAGTCAGGCAAGGTTTTCAGGACTTGCCTACAATCCCCGGTGAGGATTGTCACCATACTTTTACCCTCCTTTCTGGTTGATGAGTTTGAACAAGCGCCTTCAGACTACGCCGCTATCGCGGCGCGTCTAATGCGCGGTGTTGGCTTCATCATGTTCTCGCCCAAGTATTCCGATCACCACAAGCAGGTCATCGCGATCCATTTCGCCGACACGCATTCCGTCGATCACGGATGTTTCAGCTTCTTGCTTCAGCTTCTCGGCATCCAGCCATTCGATCATCATCTTCACGACAATCCTCCTTGGCCTGTACTCTGCGGTTCCATTTCGCGGCAGCCTCCGCCCGGTCCTCACATGGCGCAGTGTTCAGGTCGCAGCCGAGGCACGCCACCATCCAGTCACACGGCCCCACTTCGTCGTGTAACTTGGCCTCTCCCCCACAACACGGACAGGCCAACAAAGGAATCGAGCGCGACGGCTCACCCGCCGCCGCTTCATGCCCGCAAGTGGGGCACCTGGTAAGTCCGCAGTTGTGTTCCGTCACTGTCGTTTCTCCCCGGCGGGTAAGCCGCCGCTCATTCCTGCGTTGGATCTACTTCGGTTCATGTGCCTGCAACCTCCGCCAGTAGTCGACTCGGCTTTCACCGGGCCTGCGCGTCAGGTCCGGCTGCCCGGCCTCCATGTTCAGATTCAGACGGACGAGTTGCGCCCTGATCTCGTCCAGCACCTTGACCAGCGCCCACAGCACTTTCACCGTTCACCGCCTTTCAGATTCGGAGTTCCAACATCGGCCTGCACGCTACCGTCGCTCCGCTCCGGCGCGTGAGGCCGGGCGTTGGCGGCAAGCCGTTCCTCGATGCGTTCAAGAACCTTCAACGTTTGCACTTGGATGCTCATGGACAGTAGCGTAATGGCGGATGCCACCTTCAGCGACCCATTGTCGCCCTGTTCCTTCAGCACCGCTGTTACATCCTTCAGTGATTCCAACGCTTCTTCCCATGCTTTCATGTTCTCCTTTCGCGCTGGCTGACGGAAACCGCCAACCAGTGCAGGCACCGTACGTCGCTACGCGCCGAAGGTGCTGCTTTTGTTGGCCTTCCTCCACGGCACGATCTTCGCGCCTGCGGGCAGAGCGTTTCTCGGCAGCAGCTTCTCGACGCCGACGCCCCACAGGTTCGCGTCCTTCCGCAATGGCTCCCGCTTGTCGCCTGGGCCAACGACAAAGCACGCCTGGTGCAGCATGTAGCAGACGACGACCCCGCGACTCCACGTATTCGCGGCGGCGTCCCCCTCGCGGAGCAGAACGAGGTCGCCGAGGTGAAAGCGGCAGCATCGGTTCAGTTGGTCAATCGCCTCTCGCGCAGGCGTGCCGGCTTCGGACTTGTCGGCCCCGTATGCGGTCAACACGTCGATCAGTCGCTTCAGGTCGATCATCTCTCCACCGTGCATGACTGCCATCCTTTCTTGCCCGGCGCGTCAGCCGGGGCGTTCGGCCATTCCCTTCGCTTCCACTCCTTCCGCTTGTCGAAGAAGCACGGCGACTCTGCCGCCAGCGCGTCAATCCATGCGTCGTCACAGGGACGGGCCTTCGGGCCGGTTTCTGGGCCGGCAATCACGAGATCCAGGTACGCCCCTTGATGATGTCCCAAATCGTCTGGTACGCGACCCCGTGCTCGCGCGCTAGTGTCGCAATCATTCGTCCATGCCGCGTCTTCATGTCTCGCATGATGTACTCCGCATAGGTTCTGATTCGCTCCACGTCTTTCGCGGTCAACTTGCTCTGGCAGTTCTTCTCGCCGTTCTGATCGGCGGCCTTGCCGACTTTCAGAACTCTGACCGCATGAATGTTGTTCTGCGAGTAGGTAACTGCCTCCAAGTTGTCCGGGTGATTGTCGTCCTTGATCCCGTTCTTGTGATTGATCGTCATCCCGTGTGGTATCGTCCCGACTAGCGCCATGTAGACAATCCTGTGCGCCCCTATGTGATGCCTCTGTCCGCGAATCATCATTCGCACCTGAAGGTATCCCTGCGGCATCCTGTGTTCCGCTCGTTTCGGGGCAATGCTCCTCACCAGTACCCGTTCTTTGCTCCATCGGTTTCCGCTTCTGTTGGTGCAGCGCCATATCGCCCCCGATTGATCCACCCTCAACTCTCCGCGCCGTATCGCTGCCATAATCTCCGCCTCGCCCGCATGGTTGGTTTTCATAGCGTGGCATACTACCAGGGCACAGGAACCGAGTCAACGTAATTTTTTCGAGCAATGGTTCGCACGATACGAACCGCACCGCTGCCGGGATGCTCAACAGGATCGGTATTCGCTCTTCGGCTCGCGCCTGGTTCTCGACCGTCACGCCCAGCCACACGTTCGACCACGCGATAGGGCCTCCCGCTTTCGTGCATCGCTTGAAAAACTCTGCCATTTGTTGCGGACGCTTCGTCAGCACGAGGTATGTATGCGGACTCGGTTGGAGTAGGTCGGGGTGCATGGCGTTGAATATCTGCATGATGGTCTCATCCTGCAAAGACTCATGGAACAGGTCCGACATGGGCGCGACGAACACCCGGCAGGGCTTGCGCGTGTGCGCGGGCATGTCGAGGTTCTCCGGCAGGAAGTGCGGCTCGCCCCACGGCGGCAGGCCCATGTATTTGGCGAAGCGATGATGCCAGGATGCGGCGTAACAGTTCATGCACCCCTCGCTTGCGGCCGAACATCCGCGCAGGATCGGCCATTGCTGGTCTGCCCAGGGTATGTCTGTTTTCGGAAGACTTTTGTTCATCGCCCTTTGCCCTTCATGTTGTGCCCGCTCAGAACTCCCTCGCGTATTCCGCGGCTTGCGTGACAGTCGCCCGCTGTTGGGGATGCCCGATGGTCTTGCAGAACTCGTCGTATGCCTTGGCGCGTTCGTACTCCTCGCCGACGGCCAGACCCGCCGCATTGATCGCGCCGTTCTGCCGGCGGGCCAAATCGAACAGTGCGTCGGGACTCCTGCCAAAGTAGGCTTCCGCCTCGTGGCCGGCCCGGCACCGGCATGCGATCATCAGGACGCGGCGGCATACGAGGTCCGGTATGGTCCAGGGCGGCTCCGGGTTGTCGGGGTATACCGCGATGTGCCCATTGCAGCAGAGGTCGCAGTCCTGGGGTTTACCTTCCGCCCGCTTGGGACTCTTGGCCCATCGCGCCTTGATGATGGCGCTCTTGAGTTGCGGGCCGGTTGGGGCCTTGAGGCGCTGGCCCTTGTCCCTCGCTTCTTCGGCCAGCGTCTCTATTGCCTGTCCGAGTTCATCCCCGCTCCATCCGCGATCCGTGCCATGGGCAGGGAACTGGTCGTCGAGCCACCTTTCCAGGGCGGTGCCCTCGGCCTCGTCCATCGTAAACCCGCAGCATATTCGCCAGTGCTCAGTCCACTTCATCAGTCCCTCCCTTCAAAGCGTTCACGCCTTGGCGCCCGCTGAAGTGGGGGCACGTATGGCGCGTACTCGTCGTCCCAGCAGGCGTTGTTGAGCCATGTGGCCGGCAGCTTCGTCTTGTCTATCGGCGTGCTCCTGTCCCGGCAGGCAGTGGCGTAGCGGTTCGACCCCGTGATGATCTTCTGGGCGTCCACCCCGGACGCCAGCGCCGCCTTCCATGACTCCCAGGCTGTCTTCTTGGCCTCGCGCCGCGGGTAGGCCTGCCAGAAGGCGTCGAACTCCGGCGAGTAGTCAGGGATGATGCTCGCCTTCTTGGGCCTCGCGGGTTTCCCCCCCACAACCCCCTCTTTCTCAGAAGAAGACTCTTCAGAAGCAGAAGAAGAAGCATAAGCAGAAGCAGGGTTAGCACGCGGTAAATCCGTGTAAACGTTTTTGTTTACATCGGCGCGGTAGTCCCGCATGTATTTCCGCATGTAGTGACGCCGATCTTCTTCGCTCCGCATCCCGCGATACCGTTCATGCGTCACCACAAAATATCGCAACCCGCCAGAATGAAGAAGCCTACGCCCTTCGTGGTCCTTGCATTGAGAGTCCGGGTCAGGCGATAGCAGAAACTCAATTGCACTTCTGACTTCCGCTTCCGTGATCTTTCCGATCTTGGCTACCAGAACGCTGGGATTCAAAAGCACGGTATGATCTTCAGGGTCGGCTTTGGCGCAGCAGTATCCCCACACCGCCAGCACGATGGGTCCGCTCCCGGCCATTGACCCTTCATACACGGAGTCGAACCACTTGCCGTACATCAGAAACCCCTCCTGCCGTATCCCGGCCGCCTGAGTGCTCCCCGTGGCGCAGGTTCAGCCTGACGGCTGGACTCCACACGAACGGCACAGACGGACGGGTTACGACATGAGAGTTTGGATAACATTTGCCTGCCTTTTGTCCGGGGAGCATTTCCCATTCACGTCCGCGACTCTACACCAAACCGCAACCGCAAGTCAACCGAAAATTTCCGTTTTTTATCCCTGACTCCGCGGGTTGTGCGTCAATGGCAGCCGCCCCTGCCGCAGTTCGTTTTCCAGCCGCGCCCGTGCCGTGGCGAAGTGCCCGGCGTCTATCTCGATCCCGATGAACTTGCGCCCGGTCCTGATGCACGCGATTCCCGTTGTGCCGCTGCCCATGTACGGGTCGAGCACGGTCGCGCCTTCCGGCACCTTAGCCCGATCCATCGTCCATTGCATGATTCCGACTGGCTTCTGTGTCGGGTGAAGCCTGTTCGATGATTCCCCGTTCATGGATGTGTCCCGGCGGCAGTAAACGCCGTGTCCGCCCTTCACCCATGCAAGCTCGGCGTCGGACAGGAACGTACCGAACGCCGGGTCAAGACGCTTGATCCAGACCAACGTTGTCCCCACCGGCACGCGGGCGGAGAAGTGGTTTCCACCCCACAGCCCCACCGAGGGGAAGTCCAGCCAAGGCGCAGGGTCGAACGCTTCGCGGTCGCCATGCACCGGCTTGAAATCGTTTCGCCCTTGGCGGCCACGCGCTTCTGGATTGTGCCCGCCAGTGAACCGGCGCGAGTTGACGTTCCAATCCATGCCGTATGGCGGATCGGAAATCACGGCATCGGCCTCAATCGGAAGGCACGCCCGGCAGTCGCCGAGGATGATGGTCACGGAATCGGAAAGACGCACAACGACTGGTTTCTGCCTATCCTTCTGTCTGTCCATCGCGCCCCCCCCCCTGCCACCAAAAAGCCATACGCCTCCCGCAAACTACAAAAAAGCATACCCCCCCCCACCCAGTTTCATTTTTCGGACTGTCGCGTGAGGGACAGAAGGGGGTATAGGGGGACCCAGCCATACGGAGCCACGCGCCGCTTCCCCCCGTACCCCCTGCCCCCCCCGTCCCCGCGCCGTCACCCGCTCGCCCGCCGCCTCGACTCGTCCGCCGCGAGCCGCTGCTCGGCACTCAGCGACTCGGATGGCGGCTTGAGCGTCCTGCCCTTCGCCCTCTTCGCCAACTCAGCCAGAAGTTCTCGCGCCTGACCTGGCTGGAGAACCACGCTGCGATTGTCCACGATGACAGACGCACCATCCCGGTGGTAGGGGTTATAGCGGGCCGGGTCCCCGGCGGCCAGAGCCACCTTCAGGGCGCCTGGCTCCCGTTCGTCGGTCTCTTCCACGGTCACACTGCCGTCCGGTGCGGTCGTAACGCGCCGCCTGTGCCTCCCCAGCTTCCCAAGGGCGCGCTCTTGCAGTTCGGCCTCAAGCTGGTCCTGCCTAACCTTCCTGCCCACCTTGCCAGCCGCCTCGATGCGGTCATGCCACGCTTCAGACTCCAACCGTCTCGAAACCTGCGCCCAGTGCATACCGAGGGCTGGGAGTATGTCCCGCCAAAACCCGCCAGCAGCGAGCAATTCCTCGCATTTCGACAGTTGGGCGTCGGTCGCAACCTTCCAGCCGGCAGCCTTCGAGACGCTCGCGCGCGAATCAGGCGACAGCTTCCCCGCCGACTGCATTCGTCCCCGCCCTTTTCCTCCCTTCGTTTTCCTTCTTTCCGTCCGGCTTGGAGAGGGCTGATCATCTAGGCCGGTTGGGGTCGTTGGCTGGTGGTTGATGGATGCGGTTTCGGTGTCGGTCTTGGTTTCGCTCGTTGTCACAGAAGACTTCCCCCCTTCCTTACCCCCCTATTATCCCCCCTAGGTTTCCCCCGTTTCCCGTTTGAGACTTCGCTTCGCTCCCTTGGCTCTCCCATTTTTTCAGTGCGGCGAGGGCCTCGTCCACCGAGCGGCAGACGGTCGGGTGCAGGGCGGACTGGATCGGGGAGAGCTGACCGCAGGCGGTCTTCAACTCCAATTCCAGAAAGCGGCCGTCGTTGGCGAGGACGAGCACGTCCAGCAGGTAGGGGTTTCCGATGGCGCGCGGGACGTGGATGTACCAGCCGCGGGAGCCGGTTCCGTGCCGAGGGCCGAGGATGTGGGCTTTGTCGCGCGGTGCGTAGCCGTGGCGGCGGAGGGACGCGTTGACCTGGGCCTGGAGGTCCGATTCCTTCCCATGCCAATGGCCAGGGTTGGGGGGCGGCTTGGCCGAGCGGCGGCGGGGCGTGGGAAGCGGGGTCGCTGGCGGCGCCTGGCGATCCGGGCGGGGCGTGGGGGGCGCATCGGGCCGGGGGCAGGGCGAGAGTAGGCCCTGTTCGCGGGCGAGGCGCAGGACGTTCGCGGCTGAGGCTGGGGGTAGGTCCGTCAGGCGAGGGGCGGCGCTCATGCTGCTCTGTCTCCTTCCTTCCGACAGCTGGCGCCCGTCCCCGGACACGTCACACAACCCCACGACGAGCGCGACTCTATCAGTTCCCGCAGGTCGGCGCAAGGGCTTTTTTTTTCGCAGTTGAGAATCAGTTTTCAGTTTTGCAACTCTGCGCGGGTTTTGGCGGGGTAATCGTCGAGTTTCCTAAGGATTTCGCGTCTCGGCATGGCGTTGGAGGGGTTGGCCTGAAAACTGCTTATCTATGCGGCATGAAGAGCGAAAACAAAAGAGTGAACCGGAGTTCATCAATGAAAATACATGGGCGCGGACGTGGGGCAAATCCTGAGAGTCGGCGTGCGTTGCGAGAGGCGCGGCACTGGTGGGTGTACGGGCGCGACGCCAACGGGGTAGAGTCGACGCTGTTCGGTCCTTCCACGGCGAAGACGGCATGGGATCGTTGCTATCGCCTCGGCGGTGCGGCGACGGGCTACAGCGTGCGGCAGGGAGTCGATGGCGGGATTGCGGACGTAATAGCGGCGAAGGTGGCGGCGTGATGAGCAGACACGGAAAACAGAAGCAGGAAGGAACAAGATGAACTGCCCACACTGCCACGCCGTCCCGCTAACCCCTCTCCCTGATGCCTGCTCACTCTGTCGCGCCGTACTTCGCGCCGACGCAGCGGTGAGGCGATACCTGCCGATAGGCGCGTGCGATCAGTTGATGCTGGTATGTGCGGACTGCATGACGCTTGCTATAACATCGGGCAGAAGATCGAAACAGGCAACACCAACACAGGAGGGCGGGAGATGAAGAAGTTTTGCTTCGCCAGTCAGGGGATTCCGACCGGCACAGAGTTTGTTGGCGAGTCGTGGGAGGAGGGTGGTCTCCGGGTTGACGACGAGGGCAACCCAACCCACGACTGGAATAGAAACACCGTGACAAACCACAGCGTGACCGACCTCACGGAGGAGGACGCCGACCTGTTGGCAGACGCCTTCTACGGGGAGGACGGGGTAACGTCTCTGGAAGGGCTGCGCGAATGGCTCGCCGGATTGCCCGAGGCCGTCATCTCCGCTACGGTTGCGGTTGCAGAAGCGCGCAAGCGCGAACCCGTAGTGGACGAGCAGGAGGGCGGAGGTCTTTCACCTTACGAGGCTGAACTGGCGGGCCTAGACGCTGGAGCGGCAAGCGTGCGGATTGAATTGGACAACGGCAAGCTTTGGGCATACCACGGCGGCGACGGCACGCTGCTGTTGGAGGTGTCCGGCGTGAAGGCAGGCACTTGGGATGCACTGTGGGCGATCCTGGAGAACTGCGGAAGCGTTGACATGCGCGTATCCTGATCGTTGGAAAGCATAGGAGGGCGGGAAGATGAAGACGATTATCGAAGTGGGAATCAGTGATCCGGTTGGAAAGCCGAAGTTGAAGCAGTACAGTCCCGGCCATTGGGCGGTAACATTCGAGATTGTACAGCGCGCTCAATACACGCGGGCTGTATGGGTCCGCACGTCGCCGGACTGGGACGAGATGCCGAAAGACGGCAAGGGTTTCGTGGTGGGGCCGACACGCAAGCTGACGGTTGGTTGAACAGGGGGCGGTCGGGATGAACTTGGCAGCGGCAGGACGAGAGAAGGAGGGTGGGAAGATGAATAACGCGACGAAATTCAGAGTGATCGGGATTAGCAATAATATCGCCATGCTTGAGCGGCTCGGCGGCGGCTTCCAAGCCTTTGCAGACGACGCCACATATATCGGCAAGATCGGCGATGTGGTTGAGATTCGTGAAAAAGATTACACGCCGGAGGGCGATCTTGCTGCATTCCAAGAGATGTCAGATCGCTACGATAAGGAGTAAGCGGTGCGTGCGGCCACTGATGAGGGCAGAAGTTTCTGACAAGGAGGGCAAGAGGCATGAAAATCAGAGTGTGGGGGCTGGCAGCCGGACACGGAACGACGGCAGAAGCCGCACGCGGAGCTTTCACTTGGAAGGAATACGCAGACATGCAGACGGCGAAAGCGGCGGTATCTGTCGGCGATTGGTTGCATATCCTATGGTTTGAGGAGATTCGGTAAACACGCCGGCCGCAAGCGCCGGCACAGAACGGGCGGCGCCCTGGCTGCACGCTGGGGCGCTCGCTCATAACACACAGGAGGGGCACGTATGAACTGGCACGCGGTTTTTGTGGAGATCGGGCGGGAGGTTGGCTTTCTGCTGCTGGCGGTGATTGTCCTGGCGTTCGCGCTGGGCGTCTGGTTCCTGATCCGGCGATCCCTGGAACTGTGGGACGAGCGGACATTCTGGAAGCGGCGGGCGGCACGGAAGCGCGAAAGGGCGAACGCGGTGAGGCGGATGACGGCAAAGAACGAACAAATGCTGAAAAAAGCCTTTGACATGGCCACTGATGGAATAAGACCGATGTACCACAAGATTGAGAAAGAAAAATCTGGCCGATGGTGCATAGTCTGTCCTTCCGGGGAACGATTCGGAGACTATCTGAGTGACGTTTACGCCACCGCCGATGCCCTCAGACTTGAGGGGCTTCATCTTTCTGGTTCCAACATGGTATTAACCAACAACGACGCCAACTGAAATGAGGAATGCCGATCACGATCAGTTGTCTTTCCTGGAGTCCGAAGAACCGGAGACCGGCGCGACGACCGAAACCCCGTTTTTCTTCGGGGCGAAGTTCTACCCGCATTGCCCGGGCGTCAAGAGCATGGACGACACGACAGCCAAAGCAGCCCTAGACATCGAGGGCCGCGCCACTACGCTCAGGAACAAGGTCATGGCCATACTGAGCCATCATCCATTGACAGCCGACGAGTGCGCCGAGAAAATGGGGGAGTCTATCCTGTCAATCCGTCCGCGGCTCTCAGAACTGCGGCTTGTCGGGAAGATCGTGGCCACAGGGGAACGTCGGAAGAACGCCAGCGGCAAGTCAGCTATCGTGTGGCAGGTGACAATTCAGGGGGACGGGCAGGAAAGGCGACCATGAACGGCGATGCGGTAAAGCAGTATCTTGCGGAAATCGGACGGCGGGGCGGCTCTACCATCACAGAGAAGAAGCGCAGAGCGGCCCGGCGTAACGCGGTCAAAGCCAGAAAGCACCTCGCGTCTAAGCGGAAGACGGCGGGACAGGATCGCGCTCAGGCGTAGCGGGTCCGCGCTTCTTCTGAACCCTCACCCTGTACCCACAGGCCAACTCGAACGGCGGCAATCCTTCCTCTACCGGGTTGCCGTTGTTCCCTAGAGCCACTGTGCGATGCCACAGATGCACCACATACGGCTCAGGGTTCGTCAGAAGTTCCTCAGACGGCAGCCATACCGCCACACTCTCCCGCGGCTCGAAGAACAGCCGCTGCACGAAACGGATTTCCGGCAGGGTGGGAGATCGGCGGCGGTCCATCGGACGCAAGGCGACGACATCCCAACCGAGAAAATCGATCTGCACGATCACTTGTAGACGCTGGTTGGTTGTCCAGGACAGGACAAGAAACGCGCCGCAACGTGCGCCGGGTTCGCTTGCCAGCGGGCCGGCGACGACGCGGCCCAGTTCAAGAGCAGGGCAATATGGGTGTTTCATGCATGGCCTCCATTTCACGCAACGCCGCATCCCGCTCGTCCTGGGGCACGAGGGACACGATCACTAGCCGCGCCAACATGACGACAGGGCACACACCCTGCGCCTTCGCCGTGTCCTCCAAGGATCGGGCGGCAACGTCAGGCAAGTTGACCGTCAGCGTTTTCATGGGGTGCCTACGTCTACTTGTTCCTCTTCATCGAGCAGACCGAGTTTTTCCCGCATCACCTTCTCGAACATCCAGCTTCTTGACCGTTCGATTTGCTTGCAATGCCGGTCAACTTCCCTGAGTAGTTCATAACTGAGGTAGACGCTGGTTTCAACCTTCTGACGTGGCCGTTGCGCCGCCATACTTCGTTCTCCAGCCGCTAGGTTCTAACAGATGCTAACAGACGGCAGGTTCCGGCGTCAACGCCCTTCCGCCCCTCCGCCGCCCCGCCGTTCTCTCAATCACATAGCCGCAGTAGTCGCACACCAAGCCGTCAGCCGTGCGCCGCCTCAGCTTCCCGCAGTCCGGGCAGCGAAGACGACGGTGCAGGTACAGTTTTCCTTTGAGGCGCATGGGGTCAACCGTGTCAGGCTCCCTCTCAGTTCTCCTTGATCTTGGCGCAGAAGTCGGCCAACTGCCCATCCGTTAGGCTGTCCAGGTCATCAACTGACGGCAGCTCCATGGCGGCCAAAACCCGTTTCCGCGGTCCAACCGGCGCGATGCCTGCCAGCATTTTCGCCTCTTTCAGAAGGTCCTCCCTGTCGGGCGTGGCATCCTGGCCCTTGTCATCCCCCTGCTCAGCCCCGTCCGACGCGCTGGCGCCCCCCTGGGGGCTTTCAGCCGCGGCAATAGCGGTGACGTTCCGGTACTTGCCGTCCTGAGTCCATGTCAGGGTGACTTTCTGCCCTTTCAGCCGGACAGCCTCGGCACCAATCGTCTTGTCAAACGTACCGTAACGCTCATCGCCAATGTAGAGTCCATAGCCGATGAACGGGCCGCGGGCGTTTTTCCCCGGCTTCTCCGTCACCTTTTCCAGCACGCCGGTAACGGTGTTATCGCCGTCCGCGGAAGGTGTCGAAGCCTCCTTCGCCTTGGCCTTCTCGCCTGTGGGTGCGGGAGGCGTCATCGTCTCCCTGGCCGGCGGGAGCGCCTGCGGCTCCATGATCGGGGTACGGTCCTCTGGCAAGGCGAGGCCGAGGGCTTGGTTGTCGTAAGCGATAGCCGTCTGCAACTGGGGCGAGGCGGAAAACACCTTCAGCGCCCGTTTCACGACCGTCTTGATCCGCATGGCGTCGGCGTCAGTCACCCACGGCCCTTCGTCCTTGGCCTTGCTGCGGTTCTGGATGGCGTCCAATTCCTCCCGGTTCATCCATTCGATGTGCTTGGAGTCGTCGGGCAGGACGCAGACGCAGTAGGCGCCCACGGTTTCCCCGCGATCCTTCAGCGCCGGCTTGTGGGTGATACTGGGGGCATCGCCAAGCTGGTAGTCGAAAGCATCGTTCGCCTTCACGACTTCGCCATAGGCGTGCTTGATCTGGCCGACTTCGTTCCCAGGCCCCGGCTTCTTCGCCAACTGGATCATGCCTCGCCAATCCGGGATAAAGACGACTTCCTTCTTCCCGGTGTACTTGTTCTTGAACGGCACGGCCCAACAGCCGCCCGCGCCAATCGGCTCTAACCCTGTCTCCGCAGACCGCAGACAGAAGTTGAGGAAGCTCTCCTTCGTGCATTCCAGCAACGCGGGCTGACGCGAGGTTGCCGACAGCATCAGGTGAACCAACCGCTCCACGCTGAACCACTTGGGAGCCACGCTCTGAAACGCCGACTGCGACTGCACCAACAACGCTTTGAGATCATCTGCCATGACTGCACCCTCCTGTCTTTACCGCCTCTTGAAACAGAGTCTTACCCCGCCCTCACGCTGAGGCTCTGAACCTCGACGAACGTCACGCCGGGCACGCTGATTTTCCCTTTACTGCCACGGGCGAAAGCGTCGGCCGCCTTCTGATCGAACGCGAGCAACGATGCCGCCACGCTGCCGGGGACCGCTGCGGCTATCAGCGCATCCTTGTCCACACACTCGGCCTTCCACGTCGTGCGCGTTGCCGTGCCAGCCGCCTCGGCTTGGGGCACCGCCACCGTCACCACCTGTGCCTGCACCGCCGCCGCCTGCTCCAAGCGTTCCGCCCGTTTCTCTGGCGTCTTCAGCTTCGCGGCTTCCTTCTCCAACCGCTCGCGCTCGCGCCGCGCCGCCTCGTCTGCCGCGGCCTGAAGTCGAGCCTGTTCGACCGCCGCCTTCCTCTGTTCGGCCTGCTGCCAGGCCAACACTTTCTGCTTCACCACCACTTCGGCCTTGTCGCAGATGTCCGTCAAATCCTTCTCGCGGCTGACGATCCCCTTCCAAGCGTCATGCGCCGCCTTCTTGACGGGAGACCAGTAGACCACGATTCGGGCACGAACGCCCTTGATGTCCGAGAGGCGAGTCATGGCCGTGTCAGCCTCGGCCTTGGTCGTTACCATCACCGTCTCGGCCCAGACTACCATGCCCTGCGCCTCGTTTTTCAGAACCGTCACCGCCTTGTCGTTCTCGCTCACGTTCCATCTCCTTTCTTCCATATCCACTTCATGTGTCAGATAATCCTCCGCCTGCTCAGCGGTCGGGCGATCTTGCGGCCCGACGCGCGGAAGATCGCGCCAATCCCGCCACGCCGCCAGAACTCGCCATCCAGATGCGCGTCGAACACATTGCTCCGCCTGGTGCTTGTCAGCCAGATTTCGCGCGGCGCGTGAACCAGATACCCGTCGAGCCTGATCCGCAGCATAGGCGAACCAGCCGGCAGCTCGCGCGGATAATCCGGCGCCGGCGCCGCCGCCTTGCGGCGCGCCTGCGCCCGGTTCGCGTTGCGGCTCCACGCACGCCGCCCGTCTCTTTGTTGCACCCACTGTCTCATGCAACACCTTCCGCGCCGGTTTTGCCTATCCCAATGTTGGGCTTCAACCATCGCTCGATTGCCTGCACGGACTCGCGCCGCGCCTGCCGGTACGTCTCCGGGCATTTCGCAAGGCTCTCGCGCACTCCGCAGGCGTCAGAGTCGCGGACGAGCGACAGAGCGAACTCGACGCCCTTGACAAACTCGGACGCAAGCCCAACATCACGCCGGACGGTATCCGGCGAAGCGCCGGAACCGTCATCGTGGGCGTTCGGCATAGAATCGCGCTCGGCTGCCATGCGGGCCTCTGCCGCGTCGTTCGTGATCTGCGGGTGTGGCTCGCACGACAACGCCCCGACCTCTTGCAGGTTGTCCAGCGCGTCGTCGGAGTCCGCGCCGTAGGTCATCGTGCAGGCTCCCGGCGAGTCGGCAATGAACGCCATCAGCATGTCTTCCTCGGCCAGCGCCCGCTCGCCCTCGTTCTCGGACACGAGGCGGCGCAACACCGCCTTAGTCGCCTCAGTCAATCCTTCCGGCTCGTCGGTCACGTCAATCACGAGCTTCAGCGGAATCTCGATGCGGTCGCGGAATATCTTCTCGTTCATTTTCTCGGCTTCCCTCCTCTTCGGATCAGTCCGCAGATGTCCTGCACCAGCAGTTCTTCGGCCTGTCGTTGTTCCTTCGGTTTGCGTTTGTCCATCTTCACGACGGCGATCACCGCCGCGTGCAGAACCTCGTGCGTCAGATACAAGGCCGGCTCCGGCCCCTCTCGTCGGTCCCATGTCCCGATGCTGAATCGGTTGCTCATCCGACCACCCCACGATGCGCCGTGGTTGAAGGGGTCATCCACCATGCGCACGATCCAGCCGTCCAGAACCCGAAAATGCCGAACCAAGCGCCGGAGGGTATTGCTCTTCGCTGCGCTCATCGCAAACCCTCAGCTTTCTCGTTGGAACGACCATGAGTCCATGCCCTTACCTGATGGTCATACGACAGCCTTGGGCTCTGATGCCGTCCGCATCGGTGGCAACCGATGTAACAGGTGCGGTACGCCTGGTCATATCCGATATGTGCCGGTCCATCGCAGTACGGGCACGGCGGCAGGGTCTTGGCCAGATCAAGCCGCAACCCAAGATCGGACACGTCGCGAGTTTCTCGGTCAAGCATGGTCAACCTCCGTTCCAACCACGCCGTTCGACGGTACGGCTTCGCCGCCCGTCAACGCGGCGTTCGCAGTATGAGCATCCATCGCCGCCAAGTCTGCCTTGCGCTGTTCCATTTGCTGCTCGTGCTTGAACTGGCGCACGGCGTAACAGACCGGACAAATACGCTTGATCCTGGCCTTGCGCTTTGGGTTCCAGTAGTGATCCGGCTTCTCGGTGTTCAGAAGGCGCGGCCCGCGTTCATCGTCGTGCAACGGGTCTTCGCATTCAGACTTGGGGAATGCCGGGGTCACGCTCTTGATGAAGTACGGATGATGACTCATGCTTGACCTCCAGAACTGCGAACAAGAGGCGGCAGCGTACCCGCTACCGCGGGCCGCTGCGCCTCGGCGTTGGCCGGAACGACGAGGCCGCTCCAGCGGATCAGCCAATATGCGAATGCGTACACACCAGATCGATAGCGTCGGCCTCCAATCTCCTTCGGCAACGTCTTGCGATGCTCGGACCATGCCGCCATCGCCTTGTCCAGACATGCGCGGTAATCTGGTGCCATACAACACACCGCGATATTGCCTACGTAACGGACGCGAGTGCCACGGCCAACAACGCGGTGGAGAGGTACGGAAACCCGCCGCTTGGCTTTCTTCTTCATGCAGTCCTTCCCGAGGCGGGTTTCCGCCCCTCACCGGCAGCGTTCGGTTTGCGAAACCACGGCGGCGACAAGTACCATGCGAGCATGAGGCCGCACCCAGCAAGGCTTTCCCACATGACGAGCCACGTCCGGCAAAACCTGTCGAAAGCGTCTGCACCTGACCGCGCCCACACATACCCGGCAGCGACGGCCAGCGCATATAACAGCGTCCCGACCGTGTTCCATCCGTTCTGTGTATGAAGAAACCGAACCATGCGCTTCAAGATACGCCTCCTTCGTCGGCGCTCTTGAGCGCCGTGTTCGCAGGATCGCTCTCCGCGATGTCCTGCTTGTGGATTTCGCGCGCCCACCGCTGGGCCGCGCCGTTGAGCGCAATCAGCACTTCGGCGGCGGTTACGCCGTCGGGGCGTGCCACGGCGGAAGAGACGGCCTGCCCGATCTCCAGTTGGAGGCGGGAGATAACGCATTCGCGCTGGTGCATGTAGTCTGTGGTGACGTGCGGCATGGTCAATCCTCCTGCGAACCATGTGGTGGAGAGGTACGCGGCGAAGCGCCGCGCCCCTCACCACCGTTGTTGGCCCTTGCCTGGTCCCGGTCCACGTCGATCTGTCGTTCCGGCTTCCAACGGTCGCCGCCGGAACACCGGCCACACATCTCGGATGCCCATTGCCACCGGCAGTTCAGGCAATTGTGCGACTCGCCGGGGCCAACCAAGGATCGGAGGCGACGGCATACCACGCGCTCGGCCGTCTCGACATGCAGACGCTTCAACTCCGCTTTGAGGTTTTCGGTTTTGCTATCCATGCCGCGCCTCAATCCCATTGTTCGCGCTACTCACGCTTGAAGTCCTCCGACGGGCAGAACCAGTCATCCTTGACGATATGCCCGATGGCGTGGACTCCGCTATGCTCCGCCTTAGCTCGGATCGTCTTCCCCTTGAGGTCGTCCCACCGCGACACGCCAGCGATCTCCATCACGCGCCAGATGAAGTGGCCGGCCACGCTCTTGAGTTCGTGATGTGTGGACGACTTGGGCAGGTACAGGGCGTAGCCTCCGAATCCCTGGCCAGTGCCGCCGTAGTCTAGGGTAAGCCACGCCGACAGGCATCCGTGATCGTCGCTCGTGATGCGGGCCGATGCGATGATTGCGTTTCTCGTTTCCATGTCTTCCTCCTGATTCGGAGCGCCAACAAGGCGCTCCAGGTTATCTCGCTTCGCTCGAAACCTGAGCTTTGGTGTTGGGGCACTCTGCAAACGCGGCTTCCGGAGTCGCGTAGAACTCGACTTGCGGCAACCAATGAAACAGGTTCTCCCGATGGCCGACCACCAACACGCGCTTGCCCAGAGCCAGCGCGATTCCGTACTCGACGTGTCGCCCGCCCCTATTCGCGTTGCTCCGGGGCGGCTCGGTGAACGAGATCACGGCGTCAGCCCCGGTCACGTCCTCAAAGTCGTCTTGCGCAAACTTGGCGCGAAGCGCCGCGTTGCACACCTGTGTCGAGCCGTCGTCAACGCCTTCCACCAGCGCCTCTCCGTGGTCGCCAATCGGCTTCCCGGTGTCGGAAATCTGGTGTTTCCCGTCGAGCCAGCGGGATTGAACGTCGTGCCCCACCGCTCGCAGTTGTTCCCGGTACCGGCAAAGCTCCTCGCGCCGGCTGTAGCGTGCCGCCAGATAAATCCTCATGTCTCTGCGTTCTCCTTTCGCGCCGCAACATCCGGCTGGAGGCTACGGCTACGCCGCGCCTCAGCCGGGGCGTTGGCCTTCATCTTCACCGTCCCGATATGCGTCACGACCTTCTGGAGGTTCTTGTCCTGATCGTAGACGTGTTCAGAAAAGCAGTGCGGACACACCGGGTTTACCCTGTCCGGCTTTCCGTCCTCGCTGATGATGTGGATCGTAACGTCGTTCTTGTCGCACAGCCGACACTGCTTCATGTCCTCGGACTTACGTGCCGCCGAATCGTAATAGTCTTTCGCTGTCATGTTCCCCTTCCGCACTGGCTGACCAAAAAAGGCCAACCAGTGCATTCACGGTACGGCTTCGCCGCCCGTGATGCTGTTGTTGGCCTGATTCAGTTCCGCGCACAATGCGACTGCGGATTGCCTGTCGGCGTCGGCGATCTCCCATCCAGCCGGACGCCGCTGTCCGCACGTCGGACACGTATCGTTTTGCGGAGTTCCGTGCCAGTATCGGACGACTCCGGTTGTGTCGGGATGCAGGCCCGGATATTCCGGGTCGGTCTGCTCTCGGTCTCGCACGGCGATGCAACCGCCGCGCTCGTCAACGAAGTATCTGTCCATGTTTCCTTTCCGCACCGGCTGACCAATACGAAGCACCTCGCGGCAGAACACGAGTAGTTCAGCAGGCCCGAAGGACAACTGCTCGTCGCCGAAGCCTTTGCCATTCTCCGCCGCGTCATACACGGTCAGCCACACGTCGTTGACCGCCGTGCATTTGTTGATCCCCATCCTTCCGATCCGCAACCCATCGAGATTGCGAACCAGAAGGTCCAGGTTATCTCCATTCGCTCCGCTCATTCCGAAACCTGACCTTTCTCGTTCGCATCGTAGAGCCAAAACAGCTTGGCCCCGTGCATTCGGTTCTTCATCTCGATTCGCTTACAGGTGTAGCCCGGTATCGGACGCGGCCACACCCGATGATAGGTCCTGTCCGACCAGCGGCAGGCGTGAATGTATAGGCTGTCCGGGTTGCTGTTGTCGGTCCACCACCAGTGAGAGGACAAACCGGCAATCGGGGCCGAGCCACACGTCGAGTTGCGCGGGTTGAACACGTCCCGGCGAAGAATGGAATTGCGAACCAGTGCGTTCACGGTACGCCTCCGGCGCCCGTGACGCCTTTGTCGGCGTGACGGCGGTTCCATAGTCGCACAGCAGCTTCCATGTCGCCCCATTCGGCGGCTACGTTAGAGGTGTCGTCGTCGGCCCCCTCGAATATCGGCCCGGTCATAAAGCAACCGCGACACCCGACCGCCGTAGCGTCAGGGTAGTACCACAGGTCGAGGCTCCCGCAAAACGGGCACGCCAACAATGGGGTGGACTCTATTGCCACCCCGCCATCCGCTTCTGGTTTACTCATGGGTTTTCTCCTGGGGTGGCACAGAGTCACCCCTTGCGTTGGCAATATGGCGCTTCATCACCCGTTCAACGGACACCCAATCCTCCGGCGAGAACTCTCCGTAGTCGTTGTGCGGATTGGATTCCGCGCAGATCGTTTTCCACCGGGCGAAGACCTGATCCCGCGTCTCGTTCGGAAACGCTTTGCACAGGTCCGACCAGCACTTTTCAAGGCACGGCGTATCGTTCATTGTCCACCTCCAGAATTGCCAACAACCCCTCCGAGCGTATCTCCGCTCCGCTCCGAACGCTCAAGGGGAGCGTTGGCGGTATGGCCCAGGCTGGCTTTGATCGCCCGCCACAGGTCACGCGCCGTCATGTGAAACGGGTTTGTTTGCTCGGTGTCGTCAGAGTCCTGAACCATCTCCAACACGGCATCGAGGTGCTTGAATCGGTCATAGGCCGCCAACAACGGCTCGACCCGTACAGGAGGAAGCGCGGCGTCAGCGTCAAAGTAGTTCATTGGGCACCGTCCAACATCCCCTCAGCCTTCATCCATCCGTACACAGAGAATAGCGCCTTGAACAGGCCAATGCAGCGCCACGGCTTGAGGGTATCCATTCGGTAGGTGCCGTCCTCGTGTAGTTCTATGGACAGGCACTTCTTCACCTTGAGCTGGTGCTGTTCGCAAAGGAGCGCGTAACCCCCAAGTTGCGGAACGACGCTCAGGTCCGCAGCGCCACTCTTGTAGTCAACAAGGCTGCCTTCATGTGTCAGCAGGTCCAGCGTTCCGGCGTAACCCATCACGGGATGCGCCTGCATGTGTTCGATCAACACCGGGGTCTCGGCCAGGTGCCACAGAGCATCCTGCCCCGCCTTCACAAAGCCACGTATCCGCTCGTCCAGCGTGGCGGGATCAATGAGGGAACCCCTGGCTACGAACGCCATGCAACGGTGGATCATCTTGCCGCGATCAAGATACCAATCGTCCACGCTCCACCGCGCCGCAACGACAGCTCTCACGATCTGCGTCACCGAGGGGTAGATGGTGTCCCCGTCGCGGTATGTGTGCGTTGTCTCGTCGAGGGTCAGCATGGCATCAGCCTCACACGAAGCGCCGTCCGGGGAAGGGGTGGCTTTGCCACACGCCCCGGCCTCGTTTCCGAGTAATTCACCAGTTTCCGGCGCTTCCATCGTCAGCGTCCCTCTCTTACCCCAAGGTCACGGTCGGCGCGACCGGCTTCGGCGGCTTGGCCCTGACGGGGATCATCAGAGACAGGAACACCGCCTTGCCTTCCAGCACGAACTTCTTGGCCGCCTCCAGCGCGTCCGGCCTCGTCTTGAGTCCGGCAACGAGCATCGTGTAGTGCTCGGCATCCACAGCCTCGACGACTTCCCACTGCCCCTTCCTCTGAGGGGCCTTCCGCTGCTTCTCTTCTTTCTTCTCCGGCATCGCACTGCCCTCCTTCTTGTTACTGCCCCGTATTCCGCTCGATCCATGTTCCCTCTCTGTAGAAGGTCATGCCGTGTTGTGCGTTTGTGGTCACGATCTGCCGCAGAATGTCGAAGAGCGGGCGAGCAGGACGGCCCTCGTATGCAAATGGTTCCCAGGGGTCGTCTGATTTTGACAGCGTGATCCTCGGCCTATGCGCCCCGACCGTTATTCGCTCGACCGTCGCCACGTGGACGACCTCGTTCGTGAAATGCCAGAGCGGACAGAGTCGCCTCTTCTCATTGCGATACGTAGCCGCCCGACACTTGCAGTTCTGGACGTGGTACATTTGCTGATTGTCAGCAATCCACATTGCTGGACACTCCGGGTCTCGGTACGCCGGCTCAACCTCGATCTGCACATCGCATTCCGTCCAGTTCGTGCAGCCCGCCTGCTCGCATGTGATCCCGACTTGGTTCGTCTCGTAGATCGGCGTTGTCTCCGCCGCCATAACAACCAGCACCGCTCCGACAAGGTTTGTCAATGGTTCCATCTGCTTGCTCCTTCTCTACGTGTCTGTTTCACAATCAAAGGCAGCGGGGGACGCCGTGCGTCACGCACCGGGGACGGGCATTGTTCGCTATGGCGATCCCGCTGCCAAAAGTAACTCCCGATGATGCCCACGCCTTAGCCTCAAACGTAGTTGGGTTGCGAACCTCATCATCGGGGAAATGAGAAAAGGGGGCCGGTTCGGGCTTTTGCCCTGATGGCGAAACACCGGGCTTTTGTCCTGTGACCAGCCCCCACATGATAGCGTCCTTCCTCACTACGGGCGCCGAGGTCTTTCCCCGTACTGCTGAGTTGCCAGCAAGTACTGGATGGCCTCGCGTCCGAGCGCGGTTACGGAACAGAGCCGAGCGTCGGCGAGGCGCTTCAAGCCCATGCGCATTTCCTTCGTCACAGTTACGGTCAGTGGACGTCCCGCAAACTTCGCTATTCTTCCTATGCCTATCGAGCTTCGCGGGTCTCCGTATGCCTTGCCGGCATGATTGACATTGCCTATGGGGTTTAGGTGCGCAATGATAGACTTTTCGAGTCGCAACGCCTCCTGGCGAGACCGGCAGGACTTGAAATGCAGGGTGTATCCTTTGCGGGCTTGAGCACCTAATCTGGCAAGAAGCAAGCTCGAAGACCCCACATAAACGACTTGGCCGCTTTTATTCTGCGTCATGGCGTACACGCCGGGGGACATCAAAGCCTGCGGCACTTCCTCCATGTCTGGAACAGAGACTGTGCATTTATTCATTTTAGGCATGGGTCCTTCCTTATGCGGACACTTTGAGTCCGCTCCGTTTCCATGCGGGCAAGGCAGACTCGATGGCTCTATTCACATAGAAACTGATCGGCAGGCGAGTGCGATCCGCAAGGGTCTTGATGGCCGCATAGAGAGTAGCATCCATCTTCACCGACCGGCTGCGTGGTTCTCTTTTCATGCGGTGACTATACGACACTCGCAGTCACCGCGTCAAGTCCTTTGCGTACAAATTTTCGTTTTTTTGACAGGACACATGCGCGAAGGTGTAGAGCGAATAGCGCGGCTGGCACAGGGTGGGCGGTTCCGGCGTCAAGGCTTGGTCTACGGCCTTGGCCGCCAGTTCTCGTTGCGGCGCTTGAACTGCTGCCATGCCGTGCGCTGCTCAGGGGTGAGTTGTGCGCTGAACGAGACGCCAAACACGTTGCGCTGTTCGCGCTCGTCGTAGGCTCGGCCCGTTGTCGCTGACTTCGTGGCGACGAGGCCCTGCCGCTGGGCGTCCTCGTAAGTTGACTTGAAGGCTTCGTTGATGTCGTAGCCGCTCGCACCTGGGGGGATCGTGCTGACGGACCTCTCGATCATCTCCACCTTCGGAGTGAAGCCGCGGGCACGGCGAGGCTCGATCACGCCGGCAGTCGTCAGCCCCAACTCGCCAGCCTTCATTACCTGCCCTGCCGGCAACCCTGTGGACGCCGACAGCAAAATGTCCGCCGCACGGCTGGCCTGCTCGTATACACGCCGGGCGTCGACATCATCCTTGTTCAGTTCGTTGGCCGCGCCCATTGTGCCTTCCCATGCCGCCCGCACCATGCCGGAGACTAGGGAGCGATCCTCAAACCGCCCACGTTCGGCCCATGTCGTTATCATTTCCAGCACTCGGCCCGCCACCGGGAAGATGCCCTGCACAAGTTCCGTAGCCCCGCGTATCGCCGTTCGGTTCTCCTTGATCCGGCGGGATACTTTGGCACTGAATGAACGCACGCGCTCGTCCTCTTCGCCCTCCGGTTCGTCGGGCTTTGCCTTCTTCTTCTTCGACAGAGCCTCCAGAACGGTTGAGAGAGTGACAAGCGAGGTCACTGTCGAGAGGATGGCGTTGAGCACCGAGGACCACAGATCGGCGGCTGCCGCTTTTGTCTCGCTGCGCACGTCGCCCTCACGGCCGCGCATGGCCCTGGCGAGGCGCATGGCGGCAAAGCGCAGCCGTGCCGCGAGGATGGTCTGCTGGCCCATCACCGGGAACACCGTCCGAAGCCACAGACTTTGTTTCATGCCGGCATACTCAACAGTCGCTTCGCCCTCGGTCGAGGGGTTCTGAGTGTCGGCTATCCCGTCAGCCACGATGGCCGTTGCCTCCCGCTTCGACAGCCCGGCATCCCGCAGCATGACGTAGAGGATCGCGCTGTTGTCGCGCTCGCCCCGGATAGCCGACTGCTGCATGAGCCACTCCGCAGTCTGGGTTGTGGTCGTCCTGAGCCGCGCCAGGGCCAAGGTGATCTCATGCTTCGTCTTGCCCGATGAGCGTACAAGCGGCAGGTTCGTCTGCGTCTCGATAGCCTCCAAGTCCCAGCGCCGGAAGAAGTAACCGTCCTCCATCAGATCGGCAAGCGCCTGGGCGTACTTCGTAGACTGGAGGTTGACGGGCAGGAGGCTACGGGCTGCAAACTTCGCAGCATACTGAGGATGGTTTCGTACCAGCCACGCCCACACGCTCGAACCGCCACCGAACTTGTTGAGAGCGTACTGCCGCAGCGGGTTGCCGGCCACGCGGGACATGATGTAACTCGACGCCATCTTGGAGATCGTGCTTTCCTCGGGGACCGTCTTCTGTGACCGCTCCAAGCCAGCGAGGCCCTGAACCCTCTGCTTCATTTCGGCCACGGGGCGCGTACCGTACTTCCGGGCCACAGCATCGGAGAAATCGGTGTTCTGGGCCATGGCGATCCAGTCGCGCTGAAGCTCGGCCATCTTCGCAAACCGCCCCATGCGCTCAACGTGATCCATGAACGTCTGGTAGGCGTCCTGAGCGACGACGGGATTGCCGTGCTCCGTCACAGGTTTCAGTTCCCCTATCTGATCGAGCATGGCCGCCCTGACGCCCATCGCGCCGCCTGTCACGTCCATCACGTCCACCAGCGGCTTGTTCTTGCGGAATACCGAAACGTGCCAGTAGTTCGGGCGGTCAGCCACGTCGCGGCCAAAGACTTCCCGCGCCATGTGGTTGATGTCCGGCACCAGTTCATGTACTTGGTCACGCATGAACCGCCCGAAAGCCTGGTCCTCTGGGGAGAGTTGCGAGAACAGCGTCCGGTACATAGCGGCGGTATTGTCGCGGAGTTCCTCAGAATCGCCTTCCCCTTTGGGCGTGTAGGCTCGGCGGTCGTCGTAGTTATAGAAGCCACCTTGCCCCTTCAGCATGACCTCCGCGCCGTGCGGGTCCTGATACTGGAGCCAGAGTCCAAGCAGTTGCATGTCCGTCAGCCATACCTGGCGGCCATCTCCCAAGTCCCGCGGCTTGCGGAGCCGCTGTTTCTCCAGCATATCGAAACTGTGCTGCTTGATGTAGTTGCGGACGGCCGCTATGCGCGGTACAGCCAAGGTTTCCCCGTCCCGACTCGCCTGGTTCACCTTCCGCGTAAGGTCGGCCAGCACGGAGTTGCGGCTACCACCTATCTTTTCGGCCAGTTGCGGAAGGGTCATCGCCCGGTCTACCAGGTGACGCTTCAGAAGCCCGCGCTCGGTATGCGCCCCATCGAGTTCCTCAACCGGCGAGTTCTGCACCTGCTCTGCGGCCAACTGCCCCAAGCCGGAACGCCTTACCTTCTGGCCGTATTCCAGCATCTTCTTCATCCGGCCGCTTTCATGCAGCACGGCCAGGAAGTCATTGTAGAGGTCGAGGATTTCCGATGCGCTCATATTGCGGATGTCGGGCAGGGTGATCCCATTCCGCACGGTGGCCTTGGTAGCCGGCAGGGAGTCCCTGACAGCCGCAAAGGCCGCCTGGAAGTTGTTGCCGTGGTTGTCCTGGTAGAGCGCCTTTACCCGCTTCTCTGGCAGCGCGTAGAGGCGCTGGAGCCGCTTGCCGATGTATGTCCTCACCTGCTGCTGCGCCCGCTCCCTGATAGCGTCCAGCGTGGCATGGGTGTCTCCGCGAAGAAACCGGGCGACGGCCCTGCGACGGGTTTCCCCGAACATGCCATTGAGCTGCTCACGGATGAAGTCAGGCCGGTCCGCTTCGGGCAGGGCCGCAGCAGCCGTTGTCATGGACTCCAGGTAGCGGTGCTGGTCCCCCAGCCAGCGCATGTACGTTCTCTGGCCGCCAGCGCCCTGAGATCGCTCGTAAACCGCCTTGAAGCTGGCGTCTATGGCGTCGGGCAGAGCGGCGTAGAACTCGCGTTTCCCGCGCTTCTCGGCACCGAGGGCCTCGGCGGCGCTCGTCAGGCCGGCCAGCGTCTTGGCGGGGCCTTTCGGGGGCTTGTAGCCAAGGTCGGCGCGAGCCTTTTCACGGGCGGTTTGCACCTTGGCGGCAGCGGCGACGATCTTGGCCTTGCGCTTGGCCTCGGCCCTCTCGATCAGCTTCTTGGCACGGCGGCTGCCGGCCTCGACGGTCTTCTCGGCCTTGGCAGCGGCCTGCTCCTGGGCAAGCGTCTGTCCGATTCGCTGGAAGCCGGAAGCGGCCTCTTCCCGCGTCATGCCCATGATCTGCCTGAGCATGGCGTCAATCTCCTCGCGGGGTATCGGCTCAGGGCTAATGCGGGCAAACCGTATATCCGCCTTGCCCGCGTCGCCCCACTCGGACGGCGGCGGGATGCGGCCCGTGGAGTCGGGGGTCACTTCGGCGGATTTGATCTGGGAGGGGTCGAGCACAAATAGGTATCTGGTTTTGTCACCGCCGCGTTCTCTGGTGAATGCTCCGTCAAACCCAGCCCGCTTTAACAGTTCTCTGTTTTCCTCTTGGAGATAGGGATATTTCGCTCGTGCGATGTCTTCCGAAAGCCATTCGACATACTCCTCGCCGCCTTCTGGCAAGCCGAACTGTTTCCTTTGTTCCGCAGTCTCGCTGCTCTCAGAAGCTATTATGCGAGCAAGCCGCAACCTGTGATCCTTCCGGTCCATGTCGAAGATGTCTTGCGCCCGTGCATACAGACGCATAACCAACAGTTCGTCTGCTCGTTTTTGACCTGCATTGACGTATCTGTTAAGGAAACTTCTCGCTCCAGCTTCGGTATAGGCGAGCGAAATACCCTTAGTCGTCTTCGCTGACGATCCAACTTGAGCCTCGTGTGATAGGTCGTATTTAGTCCAATCTGCGAAGGTCGCATGCCACACCGGCCCGACGTTGTACCCCTGCGCCTTCAGCACGTCCGCCCGCATCTTCTCAAGCTCGGCGTACTCGTCGGTCTTCTTGAACTCGTCCCACGCGGCCTTGATGTCGGCTTCGCTGGTCTTGCCCTGCGCCCTGAGTGCTTCCATGCGGGAGTCCCATGCGGGCGTCAGCTCGCGGAAGCGGGCGTCATCGGCAGGGGTGGAGGGGGATGGCTTTCCCTTGGCGTAGGCGGGCAACCGTTCCCCGACTGGCCCCCTGCCCCGATCCATGGCCATCGCCCTACGCTTGGCGTCCAAGATGCGGCGCAAGAAGGCTCGAACCTCGGCGTCGGACACCGCCAGCTTGGCCCCCAGCCGCCGCATGAGGGCCTTGAACGTCGCCACCAGGGCGTCGAGGAACCGGCGCCAGAGCGGGGCGTTGTGCTCTCCGTCGCGGGCTGCCTTCGCCGCGAGTTCATGGAAAAACTCCAAGGAACCCGGCTTTACCCCATAGTTGTGCTCGATCTCGTCGCGGATGGCATTCCACTTGCCGCGGTAGGTCAGCAGGCCCAGGAGTCGCACATCGGCGGCCCCGAACTGGTTGACGACACGGTGGTAGGCTTCCTCGCGGATGTCGCCCCGGAGCTGGCTCAGGTTGTCGTAGCGGTCGAGGAAGAAGTAGCTGCGCTGGCCGATGGTCACGGCGCGGACCTGGCCGTTGCGGGAGCGGTGGAAGCGGGGTGCGGGGATCGGGTCTGCAACGCGCAGTTCTTCGGTTGCTGTGTAGATGTACTCAATGGCGGAATGCTGCATGAAATAC
>JBFYWS010000300.1:0-6996 GCA_041310935.1 Desulfobacteraceae bacterium
TACTCCGCGATCTGGGGCACGAAGTAGCGGGCCGGCACCAGCCCGTAGACATAGACGAACCGGTCCGCGTGGGGGCCCTGGGCCGCCTGGACCAGGAAGACCGCCACGTTCACAGCGATGAGCAGGTGATTGACGACCGGCGTGGAACGCGCCGGGATGTCGTCACGAAGCGGAATCATACTCCCTGATCTTGTCCAGGTTCGACTGGATTTTTTGCTGCCGGCTCAGCAGCTCCTGCTGCTGGTCCCTGACTTTTGCCACCACCTCTGCCGGGGCCTTGGCCAGGAAATCCTGGTTCTGGAGCTTCTTGGCGAGGGAGGCAAAATCCTTCGCCAGTTTGCCGAGCTCCTTTTCCATGCGCTCCCGCTCCTTGGTGAAATCGATGACCCCCTCCAGGAGCACGTGGATGGTTGCCCCCCGGGCCACAGCCGAGGCCGAGGCCTTCGGCCGTTCGGCGCTGTCGGTAACCGTGATGGACCGCAGCCGGGCGAGGGTGACGATCATCTCCCGGTACTGTTCGATCACGGCCTTGGCGGCGCCGTCCGCGGGGTGCACCACCGCATCCAGGTTCAGCGCCGGCGATATGCCCGTCTCGCCCCGGATGTTGCGCACCCCGGAGACGACCTCGATCAGAAGGCCCATCTGCGCTTCGGCCGCGGGATCCGGCGGGATGGGGGCTGCCGCGGCGGCCGCTCCCGGGAAGGCGGCCCGCATGATGGAGCCGTCGGTGCCGGGCAGCTTGTGCCAGATCTCCTCGGTCACGAAGGGGACGAACGGGTGCAGCAGGATGAGGGTGTCGTGCAGCACCCGCCACAGGACGGCGAGCGACCGCTCCCGCGCGTCCGGGGTAAGTTTGCCGTGCAGGGCGGGCTTGATCGCCTCCAGATACCAGTCGCAGAACTCGTGCCAGACAAATCCGTAGAGGGCGGCGGCGGCATCGTTGAAGCGGTAGGTGTCCAGCGCCTGCGCCATCTCCAGGCTCACGCGGTTCAGCCGCGACAGGATCCAGCGGTCCGCCAGGCAGAGCGCGTCAAGCTGTATTTGGTCGTAACGGCGGTCGAGGTGCATCCGGGCGAATCGCGCGGCGTTCCAGAGCTTGTTGATGAAGTGCCGGTAGCCCTCCACCCGCTTTTCGGACATCTTGACGTCGCGGCCCTGGGCGGCGAAGGCTGCCAGGGTGAAGCGGAACGCATCGGTGCCGTAGCGCTCGATAATGTCCAGCGGGTCGATGACGTTGCCCTTGGACTTGCTCATTTTCTGGCCTTCCTCGTCGCGCACCAGTGCGTGCACGTAGACGTCCCGGAAGGGCACCTCCCCCATGAAGTGTAGGCCCATCATCATCATGCGCGCCACCCAGAAAAAGAGGATGTCAAAGCCGGTCACAAGCACCGCGGTCGGGTAAAACGTCTTGAGCAGCGGGGTTTGATCCGGCCAGCCCATGGTCGAAAACGGCCAGAGGGCGGAGCTGAACCAGGTGTCCAGCACGTCCTCTTCCTGGACGAGCTGCGTGCTGCCGCATTTCGGGCAGCCGGGCGGCGCCTGCATGGCGACCGCGACCTCGCCGCACGCCTCGCAGGTCCAGGCCGGGATCTGGTGGCCCCACCAGATCTGGCGCGAGATGCACCAGTCCCGGATGTTTTCCAGCCAGTCGAAATAGGTGTTCGCCCACGTCTCCGGGATGATGCGGGTCTGACCCTGCTTCACGGCGGCAATGGCCTTCTCCGCCAGGGGCTTGGCCCGCACGAACCACTGGCGCGAGAGGTTCGGCTCGATGATGGTCTTGCACCGGTAGCAGTGGCCGACACTGTGGCGGTAAGGCTCGATTTTCTCCAGTTGGCCGGTCTCCTGGAGCTCCTGCACCACGGCCTTGCGGCATTCGAACCGGTCCAGTCCTGCGAAGCGGCCGGCTTCCTCGGTCATGCGCCCGTCGTCGCCGATGGCCTTGAGGCTCGGCAGATTGTGCCGCCGGCCGATTTCGAAGTCGTTCGGGTCGTGGGCCGGCGTGACCTTCAGCCCGCCGGTCCCGAAGCTCATGTCCACGTAGGCATCCCGGATGATGGGGATCTCCCGGTTCACAAGGGGCAGGATCACCGCCGTGGCGCTGATGCCCTGATAGCGCTCGTCGGCCGGGTGGACGGCCACGGCCGTGTCGCCCAGCATCGTTTCGGGCCGGGTGGTGGCGATGGTGATGCCGCCGCTGCCGTCCGCGAAGGGGTAACGGATGTGGTAGAGGTTGCCGTCGATCTCCGCGTGCTCGACCTCGAGGTCCGCCAGGGCGGTGTGGCAGCGGTGGCACCAGTTGATGATGTAGTTGCCGCGGTAGATGAGCCCCTGGTGGTAGAGTTCGACGAAGACCGTGCGCACGGCGCGCGAGAGCCCCTCGTCCATGGTGAAGCGCTCGCGCTTCCAGTCGCAGGAGGCCCCCAGGCGCTTGAGCTGGTTGATGATGGCGCTGCCGTATTTCTCGCGCCACTGCCACACCTGCGCGATGAACTGCTCGCGGCCGAGGGCGTGGCGGTCCGTGCCCTCCTGGGCCAGCTTGCGCTCGACCACGTTCTGGGTGGCGATCCCGGCGTGGTCGGTGCCCGGCATCCACAGCACGTTGTCGCCCTTCAGGCGCCGGTAGCGGCAGAGGATGTCCTGCAGGGTGTTGTTGAGGGCATGCCCCATGTGCAGGACACCCGTGACGTTGGGTGGGGGGATGACGATGGCATAGCCGCGGCGCGGGCCTTGGTCCTCGGCCGCGAACAGGCCGTTTGTCTCCCAGAACTCGTACCAGCGGCGCTCGACATCGTGCGGCTCATAGCCCTTCTCCAGCAGGTCGGAACCCATGTGGTGTCTTCCTCCGGTTCAGCGTGGCAACGTCATTGAATCAAATGAACTGGCAATTATGCCGCAATCCCCGATTTTTTCAACCTGTTTTTTCAGGCGGTGGGCGGATGGGCGGGTGACCGGCGGGGCGGGAGGCTGCCCTTGTTAGGGGATCTTGTCGCCGAGGTCATTTTCGAGCAGGTGGTTTTTGAGCCGCTCAATCTCCTTAAGGACGGCCTTTTCGATAGACTGCCGGATGACCGTCTCGATGGTGCCGGCATACATGCGCGTGATCACCCGTTCCACGGCAGCCTCGATCTGATCTTCCGTCAGGGTATTCGCGGCGGGCGGCTGCGAAACGTCGACGGTGTAGGATTGGCTCACTGCGGCGGTGACCGGTATGGCCGCCAGGGGGGCGGCCGCGGACGCAAGCGGTCCTGCGCTTTCGAGCGCGTCGCCTCCGACCGGCCTTCCCGATTGCACGAAGGCGTCGAACAGATCCGCTGCGGCGGTGTCGGCAGCGGGAGCGTCCGAAAAGAGCCGGGGACCTGCCGGTTCGAGAGGCGCAACAGCAGCTTGCCCGGCCTGCGCCACTCCGCCGTGGGCCGGCGGCGTGGCGGGGTCGTCGAACCAGACGAGTTCGTTGTCGATGCCATCGTCGTCGAGGTCGAGAAGTTCCAGCGTTTCGTCGTCGTTCCCGCCGTCGGGTTCATCTTCCGCGGCCGTCGGGTCGTCCATGACTTCCTCGGCATCCAGGAACTGCTCGTCGAATTCCAAAATTTCAGTGACGTCGTTGTCTGTTCCGCCCGCTCCGCGTGCAGGGTCAGCGGCCGGGGCGGGTGTATCCTCATCCAGGAGCCAATCCAGTTCGGGCTCCATGCCGCCGGGCAGGGGCTCTTTTGCGGCCGCCATCGGGAGGGCGCCGGACGCCGGGCGCTGCGCGTCGTCCTCTTCAAAGTCAAACCCGTTGAGGTCATCCAGATCCGGTAGCTCCGGGAATGTGCGCAGGTCCTTACCGGTTTTTTCAACGCCGCGGGCGAAACTTCGGTCAAGCGTGAGGAGGTTTTTTTCCAGATCGGACAGATCATCATCCGCCGGGCCTCCGGAAACTTCGTCCACCAGATCGATGACAGGCTCGTCATCCGGGAATTCGATCGATGGTCGTCTGGGATCGCTCTTTTTGGAGTCGCTCATAATTTCTCCCCATGGCAGGCCCGTCAAGGCTTGATGATTCTTAGAAAAATATCACGGAAACGCACAACAGGTCAAGCTGCTTGACGCGCCGGGCGGGAAGGGGAGAGAAAAAGATTTACAGCGCCAGGGGTTCTTGTATAGATAAACGCTGCGCACGTCCTGCGAAAGTCGCGTACCCTTTCACCCCGGTGAGCCGCTATGCGCCACTTTTTCATAGAACCATCCCATGTGGCCGGTCGCCGGGCCTGCATCTCCGGCGCCGAGGCCCGGCACATCAAGAACGTGCTGCGCCTCAAGCCGGGCGATGCGGTCCGGCTTTTTGACGGCACCGGGGTCGAGTACGTCGGCGTGATCGACACCATGCCGCCCGGGAAAGTCGAGGTGGCCATCACCGGCAGCAAGGCGGCCGCGGGCAGCGCCCGCCTCTCCGTCAGCGTGGCCCAGGGGTTTCTGAAAGAAAAGAAAATGGACCGGCTCGTGCGCCAGCTCTCCGAGCTGGGCGCTGCCCGCTGGATGCCGTTTATCAGCAACCGTTCGGTGGCCCGGCCCGAGGGCGGGCGGGCGCAGGCCCGGCAGGAACGGTGGCGCAAGATCGCCGTGGAGGCGCTCAAGCAGTGCCGGCGTGGGGACCTGATGCAGATCGACGACATCGTGGGATTTGACCGGCTGCTTGAGCGCGCCCCGGCCCACGACCTGCGGATCCTTTTCTGGGAGCAGACCTGCGAGCCGCTCACGGCTCAGCGCTTTTCCGGCAGCCCCGCGGGGCCGGCCTCCGTCTTGATCGTGCTCGGCCCGGAGGGTGGTTTTGCCGAGGAGGAGGTCCGGGCTTCCGAGGCGGTCGGCTTTATCAGCGCCAGTCTCGGCCCGCGGATCCTGCGGGCCGAAACCGCCGCCGTTGCGGCCTGCGCCATCGTGCAGCACCTGTTCGGCGACCTCGGAGCCGGGGCAAAAAAATCTTGACAAAGATGAGGGGCTCGCATAAAAACAACAGGCTTAAGTCAAGCGTTCCGTGTGTGCCGAGGTAGCTCAGTCGGTAGAGCAGGGGACTGAAAATCCCCGTGTCGGCGGTTCAATTCCGTCCCTCGGCACCATTTTTTATCAATCAGGAAGAGGGGTTATCCGTTACACCGGGTAGCCCCTTTTTCTTTGGATCGCTTCCTGTGTGAGAGTCTGTGTGAGACTTTTCCCTGGCCTGCTCGAAAACTGCCATTGCATCCCGCTCCTGATCACCAATGCTATGAAGATAAATCTCGGTGGTCCTGCGGTTTTCATGGCCAAGGATTCTTTGGATAGCGCCGATGGGAACGTTGTTTCCATCCATGATGGAAGCCCCTGAATGCCGGATTGGGTGAAATCTGAAATACCTCACCTTGGCATCTGTGCAGAGCGTCTTCATGATCTTCTTGCGGTCACCGTAAGGTCCTTCAACATGATCGCCCTTTTTCCGGCTCCAATAGCGGTGCCAAAACACCCACGACTTAGATGGATCTCGTGCCTGAAACCGCAGACTCAGCACCTCGTGGAGTTTTCGGGTCATCGGCACCTTTCTCGGAGTCAAGTGGCCGCCGGATTTCTTACGGGTGTATAGGACCACGTAGCCGACTTCAAAATTCACATCATCCCACTTCAGCCGATTGACCTCTCCTACCCTGGCCATGGTTTCCCGGATGATCCAGAGGTAATCCTGCGTGTCAGGATCAGCGCAGGCAATCACTTGGTCGAGATCCGTGGCGGACGGCACATATTTGACCTTTTTTTCAACTGGAAAAAATCCAAGGCCCTCTGTCGGGTCGTTTGTAATGAAGCGCTTCCCTATGCCGAACCGGAATGTTGCCCGCAGGTAGCGCAGATCCTTGTTTGCCGTGTAAGCCGAGATCTGCCTTCTTTTCAACAGGTGCTTCTGAACCATAGCGGTCGTGATCTGGCTGCAAGGCACTTTCTCCCATATGCCGGTCCACCGCTTGGCCACGTAAGTGTATGTGCCGTAGTGGCTCTCGGAGTTGTATGCCTTGACGTGATCAAGCCTCAGGTTTACCAGATCCAAAAAGACCATGTCTATTTCTGTCTCCATCACAGGGTCTTCCTTCGGATTTAATATTTCCTCCCTTCTTTCGGCTTCGGCCTGTCTGGCCTTTGTTTTTGTTTCGAACCAGGCTCTGGTCTGCCTGGTCCCGTTCAGGGTGAAGTCGTACCTCCACCCCTTGCCCTTGGTGAAATAAACACTCATAGAGGTCCTCCTTGTTGGGAAAAAACAGAGAACCCCCGAGTTTCCTGCCGCCCAGTTCCCGTGCGTGTTTGTAAACCCATGAAGGGCTCTTGCGCAGGAAGAGGGCGACCTCCTCGGGGGTCAGAATATCGTGATTGGGGATTGTGTCAACAGGCATTTTGTCCATTGGGAATTATCAATGACCAGCTGTGTTTACTCTGGTCAGTGTGATTTCCCGCAGAACAAGAGTGGAACAATGTGCAAGGAGGGTTTAAGGCTATATCAGCGGTGCTGTTTTCGCATTAAGGTTTGTCAAAAATCCAGTTGGGTTCGTTTCCAGAGATCGGCTGGTAAAAAATTTTATCTCCAGTCTTGACCGTTGATTTGTTAAGAAATATTAAAACTTCCGGTGAATGACTATGTATTTCTTTCAGTGCCCGAGAGATTGCTCTTGTTACATTCGACCTCGCTTTCTCGTGGGGGGATTTTGGATTGCGTTCAAAGCCCTTTTTCACTAATATAATTAATCGATTTCTTTCTTGTTTATCCTCAATCGCTTCCTGTGCATCAGAATAATTGTCTGCGTCCAGCTTTTCATTAAGGTCTTCAATCCTCCGCTTATAAACTTTTATTGTTTTATTATCCAGTTTTTCAAAAGTCTCATCTTGTTCATCTCGAATATTTAATTCATCATACGTATCTCCAACCTCTTTATCATAGCTTTTGATTTCTATAACTGATCGTTTAAGGTAAACTTCTTCTGGGGAAAACATATTATTAGGATG
>JBFYWS010000038.1:0-11690 GCA_041310935.1 Desulfobacteraceae bacterium
ATTTGCCGGCCTCAAGAGTCCGGCCCCTTCGACAAGCTCAGAACAGGCTTGTTCCTTTCTCCCCTGTGAAAATGACAACCGATTTGGCCGATCTATACGAACACCCGTGGCGGGAGTACCATGTGTGCGGGTACCGCTGTTTGTGGGTATCCCGCACGGACGGAGAGGATCTCTCCGGCGATGAACTGGCCCAGATTGAGACAGCGGTGACCGAGGATCTGCGCTTCGATTACTCGGACGATGAGCTTGACTTCTGGTTTGATGACAGCGCGGTCGAAGGCCTTCTTCAGGTCACCCTCCAAGACGTTGACGGTTGCAAGGACGAAGACGACGAGGAATAGAGCAACCCACCATAAAATGCGGGCAGGCGCGGCTTTCGCCGCAGACGACTTCCGCACAAAAACAGCAAACTACCGCCCGCCATCCATGTGGGGCATCCCTCCCGAGGAAAGTGCGACGATAATTGCACTTCTGGCCAATTCGTATGCCGAGTCCGGCGTTGAGGCATCCGCGATCGTCCCCCTGGCGCTGTCCAGAAAAGACATCTCACCGTCCGCATTGCGGTCAACGAGGACCAGGGCCGGGCTCTCCCGCCCTTCGTCATAGACAACGACCTCCAGGGACAATCCATGCGACCGCCCCTCTCTGACGGTCACTCTGGTCCAACCCAGCGATGTCCGCAGGTCGGCCTCGTATACGCAGATCCCGTCAGGGCAGACCGGCAGGCCCTTGCCATCCAGATCGCGCACCTGCGTGAACGGCCTGATGATGCCGAAGAGGTTCCGGGCGCTGTTGAAGATGAGGACCGGGTCCCCGGGCCGGCAGAGGTTGAAAAGCACCTCCATGTCCGGGTTGTCCAGGGCGACGCACCCGTCGGTCCAGTCCCTCTCCGTGAACTCCCCGAATTGCCTGTACACCCCCCCGCCGTGGATGGCGATGGCGCAGCCCAGCCCCGTGTCGCAGGGCGCCGGCCGGGATCTGCGCGCGGCGTTGAGAAGCCTCCTGTACCCCTCCACGGAGACGATGCCCGAGGCCAGGCCCCGCTGGGCATCGGCCAGATTCGGGAAGGAAAGGCCCAGGGTGCGGTAAAAACGGGTCCGGCTCTTCTTGTACGTGATGACATAGAGGCCCTCGGGAGTCGCGAGATCGTTGATCCTGCGTTTGTCCGAAACGGGGTCGATGCCGAAGGTGGCGGGGAACCGGGCCGCCTGCCGGCCGCCGACGAAAACGGTCAGTTCCTTTGCGGCCTTGTCGATGACCAGGACTCTTTTTGACGGGTATGACCGGCCCGCAGCCAGCGCACTGGTCACGGAAAAAGTCAGCAGCAACACCAATAACAATTGACTTCTAAAATCGGGAAAGAGTAACATACAATCCTAAAAAGATAACGGTAACAGTCAACGCAAAGGAGGATGCACAATGTTGACGAAAAAAATGCCCCGAACGCTGTCCATGACACTGTTTTTTGCAGCCCTTTTCTTTCTTGCGGCGCTTACGGGGTGCGCCAGCCTGAACAAGGAGGACAGGGCCCTGCTGGAAAGCACCCGACAGTCGGCCGAGGAGGCCAAGGCCGCGGCGGCCAGGGCCGAGGCGGCCAGCCAGAGGCTCGAGGAGATGGGCCTGCGCATCGAAGAGGCGGCGGGTAACGCAGAGCAGTCGGCCACCAAGGCCGAGATGGCGGCCGAGCGTGCAGAGGCCGCGACCCTGAAGGCCGAGCGCATCTTCGACAAGTCCCTGAAGAAGTAGTACTACTCCTTCCGGGGCCGCGCCACAGCCATAGGCACCCCCGTCTTCTCGTCCAGGGCCCTGAAAAGGGCCTCGTGGTCGACATCGAGGGGGCCTATGGCTGTCTCGTAATAGAGAATCTCCTCCACGACCTTCTCCAGGGGAGACGCGAGCCTCCCCTCGAAATCCTCGAAGACCTGAATCCACAGATTCCCGTTCCCCCAACCGAACTTGACGGGCTCGTAGACGACCTTGACCACGGCGCCCACGGGCACCAGCGGGTACAGCGCGCCCACGTCCTCCGGGTACATGCGGATGCAGCCGTGGCTGACCCTCCGGCCGATGCCCCAGGGCTTGTTGGTCCCGTGAATCGCGTATAGATTTCTGGAAAGACGGAAGACAAAGTCCCCGAGCGGGTTGTCCGGACCCGGCGGAACTTCGGCCGGCAGATCCGGCTCCTCCCTGCGGATGGACTCGGGCACCACCCAGGTCGGGTTGGGAGTCTTGCTCTTGACCTTGTATTCCCCGATCTCCGTCAGATAGCCCTCCTGACCGATGCCGATGGGCGCGGTGAAAAAGAAGTCATGCCCGCCGTTGGAGAAAAAGAAGAACAGGCGCATCTCCGCGAGGTTCACGACCATGCCGGATTCCGGGCGCACGCGGGGCGGCACAAAGGTCAGGGGCAGGCGCACCAGGCTGCCCTTGGGCGGCACCCAGGGGTCGATGCCCGAGTTGGCCGCGACGATCTGGTTATACCCAAGCCCGAACTCGCGCGCGATGTCGAGGAGCGTGTCCTGCTCGCGAGCCTGCACCATGCGCGTGACGCCGTACACGTCGGTTCCGGGTTCCAGCATGAAGCTCCGCAAGGCAAAGGCGGGCCCGGGACAAAACACCGCGCAGGCAAGAACCGCCGCTGCGAGCAGAAATGAAATGCGCCGTTTCATGAGCAATCGAGCCTCAACCCAATCAGAAAAAAATCGAGACGATTCCCGCCACCACGATGGACATCTTGATCACCTACCCCTGGCCGGGAAACGTCAGGGAATTGATAAACGTCATCGAGCGCGCCATTATCACCAGCACCGGTCTCGCGCTTCAGCTGCCCGAAACCGCCTCAAATCAAACGGAACCGCTCGGCGAGCCGCCAGGGGCCGAATGGGTGTTTCGGCGGCTGAGACCAACGGCGCCACTCGCCATATGTTGCGAGTCAATAGCCGCATATTTCGTCAATAGTTGCGCTTCCTCGGATCACCCGCCATTCCCCGCCCGCCTTTCTTTCCCTTTAAGCTGTACATTTTCAAACAGTTAACCCAAAAGTGTTTTTCCCCATGGCACATGGCATGGGTGCTGCTTTTCTAAGTTATCACAACGCCACGGCGTGAGGCGTGTGATGCCCCCAATGCCACCTGTTCGCTCACTTCCCTTCTGCTGATCTCGGTTCCTCATCCGTGCAATCTATTGACTTTGCGGGAATGAAATTGCGCCCGATGAAATAGGCGCATTGACAAGGGTGAGTTGAGCTTTGAGGCCTTGGCCAAATACAGTTAAGACACCACCGCATCCTATTAACATTAACAGCGTTTGCGGGTTTGGCAAACTTTCCTTTCCCAGCTTGGTGCTGCTGGAGTGAGGCATCCCGTTTCTGGCAAAAAATTATAGCTCCGTTAATGTGTCCCTTTCCAATGGGGAGTTTTCTCACGTGTTGCAACTCAAGATGGCATTTTGGAATTTGGCAAGTCTTTTTCGTACCAGCAGCAGTCCGACTGATTTACAGGAGCTGAGTCTGCCTTGGCGTGACAAATCACAATGGCGTGCTTGGCGCTATCCAAGCATAGGAGGCAACGATGGCTGAACCAGTAGGACCAGTCTTCACTGGCGGATTTGAAGAGTTCGTGGTTACCGACGAGAATGGCGAAGGTCACACCCTTCTCTTCTTGCCGGACCGCAACAACGACGCTTTGCAGCGCGAACGCAAGGCACCGTTATTCTATTACATTCCAGAAAAAGTCCGGTTAGCACGTAACGCTAACAACAACGATTACAAATTCCGGCATATTCATTTCGTGGGGGTCTTTGATGAAACGACGGCGGGAATCGAAAGTGGTGAGACTGCGGGAGGTGTGCTCGCGTTGACCACCACTTCCCGTTACACAGCAACCGTTCTGAAGCAGGCCGAGAACCAGATTCTTGACCGATTCAGCGGACGCAATGACAAGTATTGGGGGGTCCGCACCCGCGTTGCTCCCCAAATTCGTATAGCGCCGATCAACGCCAATCAGACAGCGATCTCGAGTCTTGCGCCGGATTCCAGCGGCGGAACGCCCGGCCTGAGCGCCACCCCGGTGAGCGGTGGGGAGGCCGTTCAACCCGCTTCGCCGGAAGGGCCGAGGAGCCGGGAAGCCGTCCTCTATGGCAGCCGGTCGCCCTGGGCACCGGTGCCGCATGGACGCCAATTTTTCCGGGGAACGCAGATCGACGCCTGGGCGTGGCGGATGCAGGGGAACGGACCCGGTTCGATCACCGGCGGCGAGAACGCCTACGGGGGCGTTATCGGGCCGATTCCCAGCGAGATTGTGTGGGCGGGTTTCCATGGCACTTACAGCCCGCTCTTCGTGACACAGAACCTGATACTCCCGATGTGGTCACAGCAGATGCACGTAAAAATCACCGGGAAATGGGATCGAATATTCAACCATTTTTCATCGCATGTGAATGCGCGCTACTTGTGGTTCTCGGCCGACATCAAAGCGGAATTCAATAGTCTGCGAATCGGCGGGGGCATCAAGGTCGAGGTGGACATCGACGGCACAATGCCGGGCGCCGGGGAGATGGAGAAGTTGATCAACCAGCGCATCGACCTGATTGTCCAGTTGTTTACAGAGCAGGCGAAAAAGGTGATCTTCGATCCGCCGCAACCGCAAGTGGAACCTGCACAGGCATCCAGTGGCGGTATTTTCAGCTCGCTGTTTGGCGGGGGCGCTGGCTTGGCTTTGAAGTTCCGCCGGGATGAACAGCACGTGGATCTGTCTTACGAAGAGACCCGGTATTTCCGCTACAATCAACCGCATACGATCTCGAGTTCGCTGGAAGGCTTCTACAACGAGATCAAGAACGACCCTTCAGCCGAGGGCAAGTATTTCCAACGCCTGGTGCTCGGAGAACTTAACCGCAAAATCTTCCGAATCGTGAAGCCTGTGGTGAACTGGCCAGACAAGGCGCGCAACTGGGCTGGTGAACCGGTGGCCTTCGTATCGGCGCAGATAGGGTATCCGACGCAGCAAGGGGCGATCGGCTGGAAACCGGCGACGTTCCAGAAGACCGATTCGCCGGAAACGACCTTTCGGCCGGTGTGGATACAGTGGCGCAAGAACGAGGTGGCAAATGCGCCAAACGATTGGGAACCAGACCTGACGTACGTGAAGCGCAAGATCCACCTGCTGGAGCCTCCGACCGAGAGTGAATTCCCGTTCTTTCGGATCGACGTGGAGCAGAATGTGATTGACCTGGATCCCGGCCCAAACGGCACGCTAACCAACGACAACATTCTGGAAACGCGGGCGGATTCCGCAGGCACGCTGGATGTGGGGCCGATCGCGCTGGGGGTGGAGCTCCAGTCGTCGGCGGAGATTGTAGAGGTAGAGCTGCGTGCCAAAGGGCAACGAGCCGACGGCACGGATCGCAAAACGAAGGCAACTCGCTTCCGGTGGATGATGGGAGACCAGAACGAGCCGCGGTTCTGGCGCATATACACGGGACAACCGGATTTCAAAACGGACTATCAGTATAGAGTGCACGTGACCGTGCGCGGTACCCTCAGTCAGAAGGGGCAGGCCTGGAGCGGGCCGTGGGTCGACTCCATCGGCAATGGGCCGATTATGGTGACTGTGCCGCTGCCGGACGATCCTGGAGTGACAAAGCGGGCCCTGACGACGCGCGAAATGTTCTCTGACCAACCAGTGCGCGCCGCAGAGGGAGTGGATGCGGGTCCACCTGCTCCCGCGCCAACCGAGCCGACGGGCCTTGCCCCACCTCCCCCGGGTGCAGACATCCCCGGGACGACACCGCAGCCGGTGGTGGAGCAACCCACTCCTCCCGCGGCGGCTCCGGCGCAACCAGCTCCGGTGGCAGCAGCGCCAGCTCCTGCAGCGTCAGCTCCGGCTGCGACCGCACCAGCACCGGGTGGGAGCGCCCCCCGTGAAGTAGCCGGATATGCGGTGGCTGGCAGCGAGGCGGTGGAAGGCTGGAGCGAGCCGGCCGCCCCGGCTTCGGTCAGGATGGCCCGCAAAAGCCGAGAAAGCGGGCCGGTCTCGCGCCCCAACGATGCTGCGGAAGGATGGATCGATCGCCCTAGTAGCGAATAGCAATAAACCAGCCCGCCCGGGGTGCCGCTTGTTCGGCGGCTTCCGTGCGGGCCAAGATCCTTAGTACGCGACGTTGATCAGGGGAGGTTAATATGTCCGCCGCTGAAAGCCGTGGCCCCTCGCCTTTTCGGGAGTGGACAATTTCCAATATACGGACGCTGACACCGCCGGAAACGTTGTGCCTACGCCTGTTGCCGGACGACGCAACGGATACGCGGCACGGCCTGTTGGAGGTCCCTCGCCTCTTGCGCGTGAATCAGCAGCCCAAGTTCTCCTTGACGTTGTTATTGGAGCGACCTCCGCAGCCCAACGAAGACGCCATCCAGCACCTCGTCGTGTCGGGTTACCTGGGAATGGAGATCAGCTACGAGCTGCCCATCGCCGCGGCCAAGCAAGCGGGCGCCGTGCCCCTTTATGCCCGGCGGGCGCACCTGAAGGTCGAAGGATCGTCCGGGGTCACCCTGGTCGAGCTGGAACTATCAACGCCGCTACTGCGCGGCGCCATACATCTGCATCTAAACAAGGACGACGTTCTCAGCGTCCTGGGGGCTCTTGACCGGGACATCTCCACCATCAGGCTGAAAACCTTGGTGGAATTTCGCGCCGCGGCCCCCTGCCACAGCATTTCAGTCAAGCTGAGCAGTGTCGAGCTTTGGGACCTGTTCCAAGCCGAATCTCCGGATGGCAATGTCACCGAAGAGACGGCGCGCCGCGTCTTCCACCGGTTGTTAGAGAGCGGCGGCATCGTTCTGCCGGAAGGGGCAACGGACAGAGTGTTTCGATTGTTCCTCTCTGGATGTCAGCAATTCCTCCATGAACATGACGGTGGCTACACGCTTGTTAAACGCCCGGCGCTTTCCGCCCACTCTTTCCAGGAGCGCTGGAACAGCTCCATCATCCGCAGTTTTGAGCTTGACTGCAGCCTGGATCAGGTGATCGGGGGTGCCCTTGACGGGTTGGATCGCGAGGCCTTTGTACGTATCGTGGGGCCCTCGGGAACCGTTGGCGCCGGCCCACCCCTGACATCGCTGAAGCGGGTACGATCAAGGGCCGTCCGGGAGTTGGCGCGGCCGGCGCTGGTGGCGCTGGGCAGCAAGGTGCAAACGATTGCGGCAACCTTACAACCGACCGCGACTTCCTACCAAACTGCCCATCTCCTCGCGACGGAGACGGTGAAACCCACGACGGTTTCGACCAGCGGCCTCTCAAGTACGTACCTGTCACAGCACGCGGGGTATTTTGACCCGGCCTTGCTGCCGATCAAGCGTCCTCGTCTGCCGGTGGTGATCGACGTCAATTCCCCGTTCTTCCAGGACGAGGTGAGCTTGGCGCACCGCTGGTATCTGCCATCGGTGCGGCTGGTGACCCCAGCGCCGAATATCGCGCCGGCAGTGAGCCCGTTTTTGTTTGAGTATGAACGAATCGGTTCAACCTCTTCGGGGCTGCCGGCCATCCATGCCAGCGTGCGTTTTACTCTGGAGCTGGGCCTACCGGAGAGAACGGCGGCGGAACTAAGCAAGCTGTCTGGGGTTGCGGCGAAGCAGATTGAACCAGTAGAGCCGTCGGTGACGCTGACGGTGCCGTATATCGACGCCGCAAACGGGCGACTGCAGCGAGCTTTGTACCGGGGGCAGGTGCAGATGGCGGGCACCCGGCTGCAGGTCACGGTGGATTTGCTCAACGACGCGGTACGGACAACCTACGGATCCCTGTCGAAGGCCGGTTTTCAGTCAGAACCGGCGCGCCTCGAGGTGAGTTATCAATTCCAGTGCCTGACCCCGGTGACGGATCGTCCGCACATCCTGGTGGGTGGTAAGATTGCCATGGCCACATTCCTGTCTTCGACCCGGCAGAATGGTGCCGGCCGGATCGAGGTCGGGAGCGGGAGTCGAGAGATGGTATTCCGGGTGGAACCGGAACGGCTGACGGGAACCCCGGATGCCGTGACGAGGGGTGCCATGCCGACCAGAGCTAACCCGACGGCAATGATGACCGCCAGGCCACCGCTGGTGCTGTCTCCTGCGGCCATCATGCTCCCGCCGAAGCTACAATACGCCCAGCGCACCATGATCCGGCAGGAGAAGGTCGTCGCCTTCTTCCCGTGCGAGAACCTGGGAGGGTTTTATCGAGAGAAGAGCAGCACGGGATCGACGGCCATCGGTTGCGCCGAGGCGTTCCGACTCGGGCAGGCATCCACCAAGAGTTTCCAGGAGATCGCCGAACTGGCCACGGGGGCGTATCGTATTTTTCGTAATCTCCAGCAACCCGCCCGGTTCCTGCTGCTGCCGGCCTTCTACCGGATCACCCGCTACGCCGCGGACATGGGTGAGAAGGCGTATCGGCCCATCATTCTGGCCTATGCCTCCCTGGACGCCGAGAAAGAAGAGAACAGCCGCATTTTGTATGAAGCGATGCTCGCCCCGGACATCACCCCCCTGGCGTATCGCGAGGTGCGGCGCCATCTTTCGGCGGAAACGCAGAACCCTGTTCTCGAGTTGCCAAACACCCTGGCGGAGGATGTGTCCTATCACTGGGACTTGACCAGCAACCTGTCAGTGGAGGTGACGGTGGTACGAACCCCGGACTGCTTTGACACCGCCCTGGCCACAGACATCCCGGGTGCGCTGCTCCTGAAGAACGTCCTTCAAAACACCGGAATCTCCGGTGAGGCGCGCTTCAAGCTACACGATGGGACACTGCTCACCTCGACCCTGTCAATCGATCTGAATCGGATTACCGGGCCGTGGCCGACGGGGGGAGTCCAGGTGCAGCGCCACGGGCGAGTGGTGACACTGGTAAACAAGGTTGAACGCGACGTCACCGTGGGCGATCTGTATGTCTACACCGGCCAACAGGCGCCGGTACGGGTGCCAGTGGAGCGCACCATCGGAGGTGGCGCCTCCCTCGAAGTGACCGGACCCGAAAGCTTCGATGAGGCGGTCCCCGACACCACCTTCTTAAGCAACGGGACAGTATCGCTTGAGGAGATTCGTGCCACGGTGGAAGACATCCGCACCAACGCGATGTTTGTAGACCTCGTGAATTATGAGAACCACGGATTATCGGCAATTCTGATTGACGCCAGATTGAAAGGCGTGCCGGGAACGTTTCGTGTACCAATGGAAAACCGCAGAGGGAGCGTGGATTTTCTCCTGCCCATAACCACTGACCTGACGACCATGATCCTGGAGTACCGGGTGACCAAGCTCTTCGCCGCGAAGCCCAGCGAAACGACACAGTGGCTCGAGACAAGCAGCAATGTTGTCAGCATTACGTGGGATCAGATCGGCTAACTTAACCAAACTAGGGGGTGAACCATGGCTATTGGACTATCACTTCATATCGGGCTGAATTTCGTCAATCCTGCCGCCTACAACGGCTGGAACGGCGAGCTTGCGGGCTGTATCAACGATGCCCGGGACATGAAGGCAATCGCCGACAGTCTCGGCTATTCATCCACCATTCTCACCGATTCCGGAGCGACGGTTGCAGCAGTCTGCCGCGGTATCAATCAGGCGTCCCAGGAACTGGAGAGCGGTGACACGTTTCTATTGACTTACTCCGGCCATGGCGGGAAGATGATTGATGTGACGGGCGACGAGCCGGACGCCCAGGATGAAACCTGGGTGCTGTGGGACCGGCAGTTGATTGACGACGAGCTGAACACCTTGTGGGAAGGCTTTGCGCCCGGTGTGAGGATTTTCATGCTGTCCGACAGTTGTCACAGCGGCACGGTTGCGAAAGTGTTAGCGTACAACGCCCGCTTCAAGAGCCGTGAGGTGGCGGCCCAGTACGATCTCATGCCCAACCATGCGCCCCGGGTGCGTCTCGCCAATGCCGCCGCCCTGAAACATAACTATGAGAGCAACAAGGAGAATTACGATATCGCGCAGTTGACCGCCCACGCGCATCGGAACACGATCCGGGCGAGTGTCTTGCTGATCTCGGGATGCCAGGACAACCAGCTTTCGGCTGACGGGGATGCCAACGGGCTTTTCACCCAGCGCCTGCTGGAGGTGTGGAATAGCGGTGCCTTCAAAGGGAATTATGCGCAGTTCCATTCGTCCATCGTTGCCAGAATGCCGTCGGATCAGACGCCCAATCTGTTTCGCAACGGAGTCATAAATACGGCCTTCGAAGCTGAGAAGCCATTTACCATCGGCGCTGCTACGGGATCGGCTGCGGGCCGGCCATCCATCAGCGCGCCGGCCACCCACACCAATGGTCCGACCCCCATCGGGTTTCAGATATCGGCCCCAGCGGGTAGTTACTATGGCGTGGAAGTTGCCCTCGACGCGAGCCTGTTCAATTCCCAGGTCAACGGGTCCCAGCGCACGACGAACAATTTTTATGCTTCGTGGCAGGTGAAGCCTTTCATAAGTGCCTCCAATTCGACGTTCACCCTGCCGGCGGATGCCTGGAACCGGCTGCGTCAAAGAGGCTCACGCCTTTATTACCGCGTGTGGTGCACTGACAGTTCGACGGCATGGGTTAACTCACAAGCGAGCATTTACGATAATGAGAGCGCAAACGCTCCGAGCGTCACGCTACAGACGGTGAACCAAACGGTTGAAACCGGAACACCGTGGATCACGGCGCCGACGAGTCTGCCCAATGGGTCAACACCGCCTCGGTTCCAGGTGAATCCGGGGCAGAACCGTTACTACGCAGTGGAGGTCGCCACAAACCCCTGGTACTTTAACAACCAGCAATATGGCAATCTTCGCACTGAAAATAATTTCTATGCGTCCTGGAAGGTAAGCCCGTTTCTCTTCTCGCCCATATATCCAGCTGCGTTCGACCTGCCGCGCGACGCCTGGGATCGGTTGCGCGCCAACGCCACCTACGGCAAATTATACTACCGTATGTGGTGCACCGACAGTCCAGAGAATTGGGTAAACCAGGTGTGCACAACGCCCGACACGACCGGGCAGAATGCGCCGGGGTTCTCCCTGTCCAGGGATGCCGAGGCGCCCACGGCGCCTGAGTGAGACGTTATGCTGGCGTCAAAAATGGCGTGACACTCCCGGCTGCCGAACACAGTTGCGCAGTTGAAGTGTTCGCAGGTCGACTGATGAAAAACATCCACCTCACGTTGCCGAGATATCCAGTCGATTGCTGGGGTTGACGTTGGGCGTTCTGACCTGAAGTTCTGTTACCGTTCTTTCGGTATTCCCAGGGCGGGATCGGGTTCCGATCCCGCCACAGTCCAATTCCCGGATCACGGGCCTGTTTGTCTGCCACGGGATCGGCCTTGTCGTCTTAGTAGCGTTTGAAATGCCGGGCCATTTCGGCCTGGATGAGCTCCTGATTGAGATGAACTTATAAATAACCCATCAAATTATGGAATTTTTTTCCCCAAGTCCCTTAAAACGAATTGTTATCACTGGAACTTCAGTTTAGAGCTTCAGAAGCGCATCGAGGAGCCCCATTCCGGTTCCTTTCTTCTTCACCGCCATAATGGGGACGGTGGTGGTGGTGATGAGGTGTTCGGTGACACTTCCCAGCAATACACCGGCGCCTGCCTTTCTCCCCCGGGCGCCGATAACAACCAGGGAGATCCCGTGCTCTTCGATCACCTCCTGAATACCCCGGGACTCCTTC
>JBFYWS010000044.1:0-8695 GCA_041310935.1 Desulfobacteraceae bacterium
GCCTCATCGGCGAGGTCCTGCTCCAGTCCGTCGAGGTATTTCAGGAACAGCAGCCAGGAGGTCTGCTCGGTGTAGTCGAGCTCGGTCGTGCAGCCGGCCTCTTTCCAGAGGACGTTGTCGATGTTCTTGAAGGCTTGTTCAAACATTGGCACCTATCCTCTGAGCCGCTATTGTTGTTTTCTGATTGTGTCGCGTTTTGTTCGAGGATCATCAAAGAACATCCTCCAACATGAGGGCAAAATCGGGAAGGAAATAACGTGATGATTTAATTACGCTATCATGGACACCCAAGGTAATCAAACCAAAAGTACTCGATGGAGGGGAGAATTGTTGGGGCGGCACTTGCCCCGGAGCGGCCCGCGGTTGCAATTCAAGCGGGGTGTGGTTATAATTTCAAACCATGAGTGAACGCAACGAAAAAATACCCGACCTCAAAGAGATCGAAAAAGAGATCAGCGACGTGCTGGCCAAAAAGTTCGGCAGCCACGTCAAGCTCATCTCGCCCATGCTCCTGCCCCAGGAAGTCGTGGAGGATAAGGCCAAGGCGCCGGCCCGGGAAAAGAAACCGGTCACCTTCAACCTCAAGCCCGAGGAGTTGATCGCCTACCTGGACCAGTACGTGGTCAAACAGGACCAGGCCAAAGCGATCCTTGCCACCAAGATCTGCACCCACTTCAACCGCATCCGCCGCGCGCAGGAATCCCCGGACGCGGTGGAGAGCCTGGCGGGCGGCATCAAGAACAACGTGCTGATGATCGGCCCGACGGGTGTCGGCAAGACCTACATCATCAAGCTCATCGCCGCCAAGCTCGGGGTGCCCTTCGTCAAGGGCGACGCCACCAAGTTCAGCGAGACCGGCTACGTCGGCGGCGACGTGGAGGACCTGGTGCGCGACCTGGTCCGGGAGGCCGACGACGACATCGAGCTTGCGCAGCACGGCATCATCTACATCGACGAGATCGACAAAATCGCCTCCGCGCGCAACCTCATCGGCGCCGATGTCTCGCGCACCGGCGTGCAGCGGGCGCTGCTCAAACCCATGGAGGAGACCGACGTCGACCTGAAGGTGCCCCACGATCCGATCGCGATGATGCAGGAGATCGAGCGCTTCCGCAAAACCGGCAAACGCGAGAAACAGTCCATCAACACCAAGAACGTGCTGTTCATCATGAGCGGGGCGTTCACCGAAATGGTGCCGATCATCCAGCGGCGGCTGACCCGGCAGGGCATCGGCTTCGGAGCGCGGATCGTCAGCGCGCAGGAGCAGCTCGACACCCTCGCGCACGTGAAGGCCCAAGACCTTATCGAATTCGGCTTCGAGAGCGAGTTCGTCGGCCGCCTGCCGGTCAAGGCCGTCTTCGAGCACCTGACTGAGGAAGACCTCTACCAGATCCTCAAGAACCCGAACAACCCGATCATGCTCGGCAAGAAACTCGACTTCGCCGCGTACGGCATCGCGGCCAAGTTCGAGGACGCGTTCCTGCGGCGGATGGCGGAGCTCGCCTTTGCGGAGGGCACCGGCGCGCGCGGGCTCGTCAGTGTCATCGAAAAGGCCCTGCTCGACTTCGAAAAAGCCCTGCCCTCGTCGGCCGCCACCCAGTTCCCGGTGACGATAGACGTCGTGACATCCCCGCAGCCGGCGCTCGCGCGGCTTCTGGCAACCCCCCAGGACCCGCGGATCCGGGTGAGCTTCGAGCGGCTGGCGGATGCGGAGCGAGCGGCGATGCGGGACTATCTGCAGACCAACCGCAAACAGTTCACCGAGAAATACAGCCTGACCATGACACCGGCGCGCATCGACCTCGCGGCGGGCTGCTACGTAAAGAACGTCATGGACAGCGGCAACGCCGTGCGACAGATCAAGTCCTACCACGACGACATCAAGAGCGTCGAGCTCCACTTCTTCAAGAACCACGACATCAATATCGTGCTCGATGAGGACGCCATCGATTTCATCATGGAGATGCTGGTGGAATCCGCCCTCACGCCGCGGGATGTCTACCCGAAGCTCAACGGCCATTTCGAGCACGGGCTGAAACTCGTGCGGGAAAAGACCGGCCGCAGCCGCTTCCTGATCACCCGTGCCGCCCTGATGGACCCCGAGGGCTACGTTCGCAACTTGATCACGGCCGCGCAGCCCGACTAATTTTTCAAACAGGAATACGTAAGCCATGATCGGAATATCGAAACTCTACTGCGGCACCGTCGAGCCTTCGGACGCCCTGCGCTACGGGCGCGACTCCTCCCGGCTGCCCTCGCACCTGCTGCAGTTCTCGGCGGACAAGAAGCCGGTCGTCGTCTGGAACGTGACCCGCCGGTGCAACCTGAGGTGCGTGCACTGCTATGCCCACGCGCAAGAGCAGGCCGAGGCGAACGAGTTGACGTTTGCGCAGGGCCAGGCACTGATCGACGACCTGGCCGGGTTCGGCGTGCCCGTCGTGCTGTTTTCGGGCGGAGAGCCCCTCGTGCGCAAGGACCTGCCCGACCTGGCCGCCTACGCCGTGTCCAAGGGCATGCGCGCCGTGATCTCCACCAACGGCACCCTGATCACCGCCAAGATGGCGCACACCCTGAAGGAGATCGGCCTGTCCTACGTCGGCATCAGCATCGACGGGATGGAAGCCGTCAACGACCGCTTCCGCGCGGTGCCGGGCGCCTTCCGCGCGGCACTGGACGGCATCCGCAACTGCCAGACGGCGGGTATCAAGGTGGGCCTGCGCTTCACCATCAACCGCTTCAATGTTCAGGAAATCCCCAGCATCTTCCAGCTGATCGAAGAGATGGACATCCCGCGCGTGTGCTTCTACCACCTCGTGTACGCGGGCCGGGGCTCCGAGCTGGTCAAGGAAGATCTCGGCGCCGAGCAGACGCGCCGGGCGCTGGACCTGATCATCGATCACACCCGGCGGCTGCACGACCAGGGCAAACCCAAAGAGGTGCTCACGGTCGACAACCACGCCGACGGCCCCTACCTCTACCTGCGCATGCTGAAGGAAAACCCCGCGCGGGCCAAGGAGGTCATGGAGCTTCTCCAGTGGAACGAGGGCAACAGCTCCGGCCGCGGGATCGGCTGCGTGAGCTGGGACGGTGCCGTGCACGCCGACCAGTTCTGGCGCCACTACAGCTTCGGCAACGTGAGAGAGCGGCCGTTTTCCGAAATCTGGATGGACACCTCCAACCCGCTCATGGCGCAGCTCAAGGAGAAGAAGCAGCACGTGAAGGGCCGCTGTGCCGAGTGCCGCTGGCTGGACGTGTGCGCCGGCAACTTCCGGGTGCGCTCGGAAGCCGTCACCGGCGACATCTGGGCGCCGGACCCGGCCTGCTACCTGACCGACGAGGAGATCGCGCTGACGCACACGCCGCCGAATTGCGAGCAAAGCTGACGGCTTCGTAAAAAACCCAATTTCCGCGTTGCGCTGTTTGTTTAAATCTATGGAATGTTTTTTCCAACGGAAAAAACATCGGGAGTAAAAAAAATGTTGTTCCCCGACTACCGTCCGCGCCGCATGCGCCAGTCCGAGGCCTTCCGCCGCATGATCCGCGAGACGGCCCTGTCCGTCGACGACTTGATCCTGCCGCTGTTCGCGATCGGCGGCAAGAAGGTGCAGAACCCCATTGCCTCCATGCCCGGCCACTACCAGCTCTCGGTTGACAACCTGGTGCAGACGGCCCGGGAGGCTCATGCACTCGGCATTCCCGCCGTCTTGCTCTTCGGCGTGCCGGACCGCAAGGACGCGCTGGGAACGGCCGCCTACGCGAAGGACGGGATCGTGCAACGGGCCACCCGGGCGGTCAAGGATGCCGTGCCGGAGCTGGCGGTCATCACCGACGTCTGCCTCTGCCAGTACACCGACCACGGGCACTGCGGTTGCGTGGAGGACGAGTGCATCGACAACGACGCCTCCCTGGATCTGATCGCGCGCACGGCCCTGTCCCACGCCAAGGCCGGTGCCGACATGGTCGCCCCATCGGACATGATGGACGGCCGGGTGGCGGAGATCCGCGAGACCCTGGACGAAAACAACTTCAGCCGCGTCCCGATCATGGCCTATTCGGCCAAATACTGCTCGTCCTATTATGGACCCTTCCGCGCCGCGGCCGACTCCGCCCCCAAGTTCGGGGACCGGCGAACGTATCAGATGGACCCCGCCAACGCCCTGGAGGCCATCCGCGAAGTGTCGATGGACGTGGAGGAAGGGGCGGATATCGTGATGGTGAAACCGGCGCTCGCCTATCTCGACGTCATCTACCGGGTGCGGCAGGAGTTCGACCTGCCGGTCGCCGCCTACAACGTCAGCGGCGAGTACTCGATGATCAAGGCGGCCGAACAGATGGGCTGGCTCGACGGCCCGCGGGTGATGATGGAAACCCTCACGGCCATCAAACGCGCCGGTGCCGACCTCATCATCACGTACTTCGCGATGGATGCCGCCCGGCTGCTGAAACGCACGTAACTCCGACCTTGAGCGAGCCATGACCGATCACGCCGCGCACCACCCGCATCCGCACCCTTCCGGGCCGCCCTCGGCCGCGCAAGACTCCCTGCGCCTGGTGGCCTGGGAGACCACGCGCAACTGCAACCTCTCCTGCGTCCACTGCCGGGCGTCGGCCACGCAGGGCCCCTACACCGGCGAGCTCGACACATCGGAGGCCTTTCGCCTGCTCGATCAGATCGCCGAGGTGGCCAAGCCGATCGTGATCCTCACCGGCGGCGAGCCGCTGCTGCGAGCGGATATCTTCGATGTCGCGGCCTACGGCAACCGGCTGGGGCTGCGCATGGTGATGGCACCCAACGGCACCCTCATCACCGACGAGATCGCGCAAAAACTCGCCGCCGTCGGCATCAAGCGCCTGAGCATCAGCCTGGACGGCGCCAGCGCCGAGACCCACGACGCGTTCCGCCAAGTGCCGGGGGCCTTCGCCGGCGCCCTGCGCGGCGTCGAGCGCATCAAACGCGCCGGCATTGCCTTCCAGATCAACACCACCGTGACCCAGCTCAACCTGGCCCAGATCCCCAAGATTCAGCAACTAGCGGTCGAACTGGGCGCCGTGGCCCACCACATCTTTCTGCTGGTCCCCACCGGCCGCGGCAAGTACATCGTCGACCAGGCCATCGACGCCGATGAGTATGAGCGCACCCTGAACTGGTTTTACGAGCAGCGCGGCAAAACCCCGCTCGAGCTCAAGGCGACCTGCGCGCCGCACTATTACCGCATCCTGCGCCAGCGCTCCGCCAAGGAAGGCACGTCGGTGTCGTTCCAGACCCACGGCCTGGACGCCGTCACGCGCGGCTGCCTGGGCGGCATCGGCTTCTGCTTCGTCTCCCACACGGGCGACGTCCAGCCCTGCGGTTTCCTGGGCACCATCTGCGGAAATGTCCGCCAGGCCTCGTTTACCGAGATCTGGAAGCATTCGGAGATCTTCACGGCCCTGCGCGATTACAGCCGTCTGGAAGGCAAGTGCGGCGGCTGTGAGTTCAAGCGGGTCTGCGGCGGCTGCCGGGCGCGGGCCTTCGAGGCCACCGGGAACTTTCTCGCCGAGGAACCCCTCTGCAGCTATCTGCCGCATGCACCCTGCTGATCGCACCGCTCTTTTTTATTGCACCGGCGCAGCAAACCCGCTAAGATGAGAGCCGTCCAGTCGGTTCGGCAGCTCCGGGCTGCCCGCTTCCCGAAGTCTCATTCTTGGCGTGCGAGGGTACGACCATGCAAATCCGAGACCTGATGATTTCCGCCCCCATCACCATCACCGCCAACGCGCCCATCAGCCGCGCGATTGAGCTGATGAAGGTCAACCACATCCGCCATTTGCCGGTGGTTTCCAAAGGAAAAGTGCTCGAAGGGCTGGTGACGCTGGCGGACCTGAAGCAGGGGCTCATTCCCTCCATGCTGGGCGACGTGTCGCTGAAGGACCTCATGATCAAGGACCCGATCACCGTCGGCCCGGAGGACGACATCGAAACCGCCGCCCAGATCATCTACAATCACAAGATCGGCGGACTGCCGGTGACGAAGAGCGGCCGGCTGGTCGGCATCATCACCGAGACCGACCTCCTGCGCGCCTTCATCGACATGATGGGCATCCTCTCCTCCACATCGCGCATGGATGTCGCCGCCGGGAACAAGCCGGAGTTCCTAAAGAAGGCCCTGCAGATCATCAACGACGCCGGCGGAGACGTCATCAACGTCAGCATGACGCTGCAGAAGTCCCGCAAGCGGGTGTACCATTTCCGCCTCGCCGCCTGCAAAACAGGGTTGATCAAGAAAGCCCTGGCCAAGGGCGGGTTCGACGTGCTGGCCGCCATCGATTGATGGCTTTGTAAATAGTCCAATTTCGGCGTTGCGCTTCAGCGCGCTGTCGCTGCGGCGTACATGAAGTACGCCTCACTCCACGCGCCTCGCGCGCCTTGAACTTGGCCTCTTTACAAAGCCATCGCTTTGGATGACGTTCTACGAGTTCATCATCGATTAGGCGCCCGACAACGCCCGCCGATACCCCCCCGATTTTTTTGAAAAAGCGCTCGTGATTGGTCAGAAGCAGGTTGCGGTGCGCTGCGCCATCCTGTCGGCAATGCAGTGTCGCTCTTGTGGGAGTGGCTCCCGGCCTTCGTAGCCAAAGCACCTTCGGCGGAGTAGGCTCCAGCCACGATTCAGCCGTCGCAGCCAAGGCTGCTTTGGCGAAGTCGGCTCATCGCGGTCCGCCGCGGCGGACTCCCACAAAAAATAGTCAACTTCATTGCATTGCCATGTTGGATGGGGAAGAGGGAACTACGAAACACGCGAAAGGCGCTAAAAAAGGGGAGCCACGCTTCTGTTTAAAGATGAAAGCTTAACTTTCGCGATTTTCGCGTATTTCGTAGTTGAATAGCAATTTCAGACAGCTGAGCAGCAACCAACGCTCAGGTGCGAGGATCATTTCCCCTGCTCGATGGCCCGATCCGTTTACTTCCCGGAACGCCGGCTGCCCGGTCGACGGCTCAATCGAACCCGGATCGAATTGGCATGGGCGCCCAGGCCCTCGACCTCCGCCAGGCGCAGGATGTCCGCGGCTTCGCGGCGCAAGGCGTCGGCGGAGTAGTGGATCAGGCTTATGCGCTTGACGAAGTTATCGACCGAAAGGGCCGAGGCGAAACGGGCGGTCCCGGCGGTCGGCAGCACGTGGTTGGGCCCCGCCACGTAGTCCCCGACCGGCTCGGGGGTGTACTCCCCGATGAAGACGGCGCCGGCGTTGCGGATCGCGCCCAGGTGTGCAAAGGGATCGCGCAGCTGCAGCTCGAGATGCTCGGGGGCCATGCGGTTGGCGAGCTCGATGGCCGCGGCCACGTCCCGCACCACGATCAGCGCCCCGAAGCGGCGGAGCGATGCCCCGGCGATCTCGGCGCGCGCAAGCTGCGCGAGCTGCCGCCCGAGGGCTTCCTGCACCGCCTGCGCCAGTTCCCGGCGGGTCGTCACCAGCACCGCCGACGCCATGGGGTCGTGCTCGGCCTGGGAGAGGAGATCGGCGGCGATGAACTCGGGGTCGGCCGATTCGTCGGCGATGATCAGGATCTCACTCGGGCCGGCAAGGATGTCGATACCCACCGTGCCGGCCACGATCTGCTTCGCCAGGGTCACGTAACGGTTGCCCGGCCCGACGATCACGTCGACCCGCGGGATCGTCGCGGTACCGTAGGCCAGTGCCGCCACGGCCCAGGCGCTGCCCGCCTTGTAGACCTCGTCCACCCCGGCCTTCCGCGCCGCGACGAGCAGATGGGGGTTGACCCGCCCGTCCGCCGTCGGCGGGGTCACCATGACGACCTGCGCCACTCCGGCCACCCGCGCCGGGATCGCGCCCATGAGCACCGAGGAGACCAGCGGCGTCTTACCGCCCTGGCCGCCCGGCACGTAGACGCCCACGCGCTCGACCGGCCGGACGAGCTGCCCGAGCATCGTCCCCGCCCGGTCGAGGCTGATGAAGGAGCTCCGCACCTGCCGGCGGTGAAACGCCTCGATCTGCGTCGCCGCCCGGTTGAGCGCCCGGGTGAAGCCGCGATCCGCGGCGGAGGCGGCTTGCCGGAACTCCACGGGACCGACCCGCAAATCCCGCAGAGTGAAACCGGGCGCATCGAAGCGCCGACTGTACTCCACGAGGGCCTGGTCGCCTCTCCGACGCACATCTGCCAGGATGCGGCTGACTGCGGCGTGATCTTTTTTGGAAAACGAAAGCCCGCGCGATACGATGCGTGCAACGACGCTTTCGGCGGCAGCCGACGGATAGTTCAATATCTTCATGGCGAGACTCTCCCAACCCGGACAAACCGGAACCACATTCGAAACTCTAAGCACGAAATTCGAAACAGATTTAAACTGCCAGTAACTACTCAGGTAGATAGGCTGAAGGTAGATAGACTAAAGGAAAAGACCTGCGCGATCATTATTCCCCTTCAGTCTTCAGCCTTCAGCCTAAACAGCTGAGCAGTTACAAAATAGATTTGTATGGGACTATACTGCTTGTGTATTACGGTCAAGCGCAAGCCTTTGTCAATGGTAACTGCTCAGGCAGATAGTATGAAGGCTGAAGGCCGAAGGCTTTCAGGAGCAAACGATACGTGCTCACACAAGACGTCGGGCATTTGAGTCGGCTATTGAACCAATGGTCGTAGAAACCGAGAAGACCCTGATTCGTGCTTTGCGAGATGTTTTATAGCCTTCAGCCT
>JBFYWS010000065.1:0-6832 GCA_041310935.1 Desulfobacteraceae bacterium
AGTGAGCAGCCGATCCTACATACCCGTCCGAAGCTCGCAGCTTCGCTATTACATCCGGGTGCCCCTCTATCACGAGCCGGCGCCGGATGTCTTCCAGCTCTACAAGCCGCCCGGGCTGGAAATCTCCGAGCTCCGGATCAGCCAGGGCATGCATCCGCGCCTGCACATCCAGCAAACGGACCGGATGACCGCCGCCACGGAAGTGCACAAGGGCTTCAATGTCGAGATCGCCCGCAGCATCGACACCGGCGACGTCTCGGCGGTGAAATCGACGTTGTGCGACCTGGTGTCGGAAACGCTGGCGGAGCCGAGAGCCGGCACCCTGCAGGCCCTGCCGGGAACCATGGACATCCTGGTGAGCGGCTACTCCAAACAGCCGGGCATCCTGCGGACCTTTGCCACCATCTCCAACAAGGACTACACGACCGTCATTCACTCGATCAATGTCATGGCCCTGACCCTGAGCTTTTGCTTTTACGCCGGCCTCACGCTGCGGGAAACCAAGCGTCTCGGCCTGTGTGCCCTGTTGCACGATGTGGGCAAATCCGAAATACCCTCCGATATCCTCCAGGCCCCGCGCAAGCTCTCCCCCGAGGAGTTCGAGATCATGAAATCGCACCCAGCCATCGGGGACCGGCTCATCCGAGAGATCAACCGGCTCGGGGACGACGTGGCGCTGGGGGCCCGCGAGCACCACGAAAAGCTCGACGGCAGCGGCTACCCCAAAGGCCTGCGGAAAATTTCGTTCAACGGCCGACTGATCGGCATCATCGACTGCTACGAAGCCTTGACCAACGAGGACCGACCCTACCGCCGCGCCATGGACCCCATCGAGACGTTGCAGCTTCTCAAGCGCGACGTCGAAGCCGGCAAGTTCGACCGGGACCTGTTTGAAAAATTCTGTTACAGCCTGATCTGATCCGGTCCGCTTGCAGCAGCGCCTGCGTAACCCGGACACCTATATTGACAGGTGCACCTCGATTTTCTATACTATCTCATAACCAATAGAAATTTTTTGGGAATTGCCGCCCAGTGAGCCGTTTCGTCCACCCTTCCCGGAAAGGCGCCGGCCCGTCCGCATTCAAGAGCCGCCCGCTTCAAGGAACAGGCAACCATGTACAACGCCTACTTCGGGTTCAAAGAAAAGCCCTTCAAGCTCGTGCCGAATCCGGAATACCTTTTCCTGAGCCGCAGCCACGAGGAGGCGCTGGCGCACCTGAATTATGCCATCTCGCAGGGGGACGGGTTCGTCGAAATCACGGGAGAGGTGGGAACGGGCAAGACCACGCTCTGCCGCGCCTTCCTGGAAAACCTCGACGAAAAAACGGTCGCGGCCTACATCTTCAACCCCAAGCTGGGCCCGAAGCAGCTGATCAAGACCATCAACGACGAGTTCGGCATCCACTACGACGCCGACAACACCAAGGACTTGATCGACAAACTCAATGCCTTCCTCATCCAGAAAAAGGCGGAGCGCAAACGGGTCATCGTCCTGATCGACGAGGCCCAGAACCTCAGCAAAATCGTGCTGGAACAGCTGCGCCTGTTGTCGAACCTCGAGACGAGCCGCGAAAAACTGCTGCAGATCATCCTGGTCGGCCAACCCGAATTGGCGGAGATGCTCGACTCCCACGACCTGCGCCAGATCGGGCAGCGCATCTCCCTGCGCTACCAGATCACGCCCCTGAACTTCAAGGACACCCGGGACTACATCCAGTACCGGCTGAACATCGCCTCCCACAAGCGCACCCCGATCTTTGAAAGAGGCGCGTGCCGCCACATTTACACGTATTCCCGCGGGATCCCCCGCCTGATCAACATTGCCTGCGACCGAGCCCTGCTCACCGCCTTCAGCCTCAACCGGCCCACGGTCACGGGGCAACTCGCCCGGCATGCCATCAAGGAGATGACCGGCCGGGGCCGGCCGGGCAGCAGTTACCTCATCGACGGCAAGAAAGCGTTAGGGGTTTTTCTCATCCTCTGCGCCCTGACATTCGGATTGCTCTACCACAAAGAGCTGAGCGAGAAGGTGGCGACCTTTTTCCGGAAGCCCGCGGTCGAGACGACCGCGCCCGCCCCCCCGGGTGCCGCGCCTGCACCAGCGCCTGCGGCACCACCGCTCAAACCTGCCGCCGACACGAAAGCGGCCGACCCTTCACAAAGCCATCAAGGATAGCCGCCGTTGAGCTCGATACTAAAGGCCCTGAAGAAGATCGAAGAGTCCGCTCCGCCGGAGGAGTCCCTGAACCCCGCGCAGGCCCTCACCCCGCGCACGGTTTTCGGGCAACGGCACCGCGGGCGCTGGCTCACCTCAAAAACCATTTACATGGGGTTGGCGGCCGTGGTCGTCCTGGCCGCCGGGATTCTGATCCGGGGCTGGATGTCGGGCGAGGCGGACCCACGCGGCGACAAACCCGTGACCGCGGCGGCTGACAGCGCGCCGGCCGGCGCAGACGTCTTTCGTGCCAAACTGCCCGACGGGAAGACGGCCGCCCCATCGCCCCCCGTTGCGGCGCCGCTCCCCCCCGGCCCGGCCGCGTCCCTTGCGACGCCCGCCCCACTTCCGGGGGATGCGCCGGAGGCGACCGCGGCCCAGAGGCTGGCGCCCCCGGCCCAGGCCGCCAAGCCCGCCGCCCGCGCCTTGCCAAAAGCAGCGCCTCACGCCCCTGCGGCCGAGCGCCCACCGGCCGTGGCCCAGAAAACTGCACCCGCCCGGGAAACCTCTCCCCCCAACCGTCCACCGGCCGCCCGGACTCCGGAGGACAACCTCAGTCGCCTGGATGACTCCAAGTTGAAAGTGATGGCGATTGCCTGGCACGGGGATGCCACACGACGCATCGCGGTCATCAACGGTCACATCGTCAAGGAGGGCGAATCGGTTGACGGATACGCCATCACCCGGATCCGCAAAGACGACGTGATCGTGAACGACGGTTCCCGATCGTGGAGAGTCGAGTTCGCTCTCAAAGTGCAGCCCTGATCCATAACGCATCCCAGCCCCATTCGGATGCCTTGACACCGCAACCCACACTTTAATATACTGGCTTCGAAACCTCACGCTGTTTCCCCTTCACCGGCCGGCACGGCCATGTGGGTTCGCGGGGACGCGAACACCTCACCCACACATCAACGCGGACGGGTGCGCCCCATGAAGCTGACCGAGATCGCCCGGATACTGGATGCAACCCTTCTCGTCGGTGAAGACAAGCTCGGCATCGACATCACACGCTGCGGCGCCAGCGACCTCATGAGCGACATCCTGGCAGGGCCGTCCGAGGGCAGCCTGCTGCTCACGGGGCTCACCACCCTGCAGGTGATCCGCACGGCACGCATCGCCGGGGTCAGCGTCATCGTCTTCGTCCGTGGCAAAACTGCGCCCCCGGAGGTTCTCGAACTGGCGAGAGTCGGCGGAATGCCGCTCATGTCGACCCCGCATTCCATGTTCGTTTCCTGCGGCAGGCTCCACGCCCATGGGTTGATAGGGCTGAACGGACACCGATAGGAGGGTGCCCATCCCCTCCGCAGCGGCACATATGGCTGGCGGCTTTTCTTTTTCCGGGAGTTCCGGTCGGACGATACCGCCGTCCGCCTTTTCAGCGCAGCAAACAACGGCACACCCCGGGGCACGATCATCATGGCCGGCCTCAGAAAAAGCTTCTTTATCAAGGCGAGGGATTTCGTCCACGCCGGCGAAGCGTCCATCCGCGTCCAGAGCCTGCTCAAATCCATTCACTTCGACCCCCGGCTCACCCGGCGCGTCGCCGTCTGCAGCTACGAGGGCGAAATGAACGTGGTGATGCACGCAGAGGACGGCCTGCTGAGCGTGGCAATCGACCCCGACCGGCTGGTCCTTGAAGTGACCGACCCGGGTCCCGGGATCGCAGACGTCGAACGCGCCATGCAGCCGGGTTTCTCGACGGCCTCCGATGAACTGCACGAGATGGGGTTCGGCGCCGGCATGGGCCTGCCGAACATGAAGCATAACGCCGACGAGATCCTCATCGAATCAAAGATCGGCCAAGGGACCCGCGTCCGGATGACGTTTCGCATCCAGGAAGAGGGCAAGAACACGTGACCTCCGCGCCGCACTTCCCGAACTACGTCCGGTTCAACGAAGAGCGCTGCACCGGCTGCGCCGCCTGCCTGCGGGTCTGCCCGACCAAGGCGATCCGCATCCGGCACCACCGCTCGATCCGCATTGTCACCCAATGCATTGGTTGCGGGGCCTGCATTCAGGCCTGCCCCGCCGGCGCCGTCAGCGCCGCCACCCGCAGGCCGGAGCATATCGGAGGCGACCATGTGGCCGTCGCGCTGGTCTCGCCCGTGCTCTATGCGCAGTACCCGGGCGCGATGCCCGGCGGCGTCCTGATGGGGTTGCGGCAAATGGGGTTCCACCACACCATCGACATGTCGTTTTTTCTGGAAATGTTCCAGTGGGCGACCGACGAGTACATCCGGCGCAACCGCGTTTCCGGCGCGTCCCCCTGGCCGCTCATCTCACCCATCTGCCCGGTGGTGGTGCGGCTCATCGCCTTCCGGTTTCCCGGGCTGCTCGCCCATGTCCTGCCCGTGCTCCGGCCGGTGGCCCTTATGACGCGGGAAGTGCAGGAGCAGATCCTGCCCGGCTACGCCGAAACGGGGCGGAAAGTTGTCCTCTATTACATCAACCCCTGCCCGACCCTGGCGGTTCCCCCCCTGGATCAGCTCGCAGCGCAGCCGTTGCGTTGCAGCGCGGCCATCGGCATCAACGAAATTTACCCGGAGCTCAAGCGGCGGATTGAAACCGTTCTGGCCTCCGATCGCATTCCATTTTCAGGAACCCATTTCGAGTTCGAGACCTGCTCCACCGCCAACGCCGCCCTCGGCGCCATCTCCGGCGGCGAGATCGCCAACCTGGACGTGGAGAGATCCCTGGCCGTGCACGGCATGGAGGAAACCATCTCCTATCTGCACAAGATCGAGATGGGACTCCTCAAGGATGTCGAATACATCGAGTTTCGAACCTGCCGCGAGGGCTGCATCGGGGGCGTGCTCACCGCGGTCGACAAGTACGTGGCCAAGCGCACCGTGCAGAAAATGGTCAACGTGTTCGGCCTGGGCAGCCGGCTGCCGAGAGAGTCGATCCGGCACCAGTACGACAAGGGGCGGTTCCAGCCCGTCAAGAGCCCCATGGTGCTGACGCATCTGTTCGGCACCCGAATATCGGCCCTTTCGCTGGGCGAACTGGAGCGGATCGAAAGAACCCTGGAGGTCATCAAGGGGCGGGATTGCGGGGCCTGCGGGGCTCCGGACTGCCGGACCTTGGCCGAGGACGTTGTCCGGGGGGAGGCCGCGCTGGAGGACTGCATCTGGCTGCAGGCGCGCCGGATGGAAAAAAAGGGGTTGCCGGCCGACGCCGGAGATGACTGATTCGGAAGGTTACGGACAAGGAGAGCGGAGATGATCGTCAAGGAGCTTGCCGAATACTACGGGTTGCAGGTGGCTGCCGGCGCTGAGGGCCTCGACCGCGAGGTCCGCCGGGGCTATTGCGGCGATTTGCTGAGCGACGTCATGGCCAATGCCCCCATCGGCTGCGTGTGGCTGACGGTCCAGGGGCACCAGAACATCGTCGCCGTGGCGCTGTTGCGGGAGATGGCCGCCGTGGTTCTGACCGGAGGCCGGGAGCCGGAGTCGCAGACCGTGGCGCGGGCCAACGCCGAGCGCATGCCGGTCCTGATCTGGCCGCACTCGGCGTTCGAACTGGCCGGAAAACTGTATGTGGCCGGCGTGGACGGCCGCCCGTCGGATTGACCCGCCCGCCGCCATTCCGGGAGTCATCGTGCTGAAAGAATTCAGGGCTGACCTCCACATCCACACCTGCCTGTCGCCCTGCGCCGACTGGGAGATGTCCCCCCGCCGGATCATCCGCAGGTCCCGGGAGTCCGGCCTGGACCTGATCGCCGTCTGCGACCACAATTCCAGCGAGAACAGCGCCGCCGTGGCCGCAGAGGGACAACGCGCGGGTATCGCCGTAATCCCGGGGCTGGAAATCTGCTCCCGCGAGGAAGTGCACCTGCTCGCCCTCTTTGGCGGGATGGACCAGGCGCTGGCCATGCAGGCGCTCATCTATGCCCACCTGCCCGGTGAAAACCGGCCGGAGGTCTTCGGCGACCAAATCGTCGCCAATGACGCCGATGAGGTGGTGGCTGAAAACCCCCGGCTCCTGATCGGCGCGACCGGCTTGAGCGTGGAACAAATCGTGCGCAACACCCACGCGATGGGCGGCCTGTGCCTGGCCGCCCACATCGACCGCCCGGCCAACGGCATCATCGGCCAGCTCGGTTTCATCCCGCCCCGGCTCGCTCTCGACGGGCTGGAAGTCTCGGCCCGAATCCCGCTTTCCCGGGCGCGCGAGATCCTGCCGGAGGCGGGGAGTCGTCCGTGCCTGACCTCTTCCGATGCCCACCGACTGGCGGACATCGGCCGGGTTCACACCCGGATGCGCATGGCCGAACCCACCTTCGAGGAGCTGGGCCGGGCCCTGCGCGGAGAAGACGGACGAGGCATCGTGAACTGAGAGCCTTTTGCCTGGTTTTGCCAATTCCGCTGACCGGGTGGAGTGCAACATGCGTGAATTATCGCTTCACATCCTGGACGTGGTCGAAAATGCCCTGACCGCCGGTGCCGACCGCATTACCGTCCGGGTGGAGGAATCCACGGCGACGGACCGCCTGTCCATCTGGGTGCAAGACAACGGCAAGGGCATGCCGGAGGAAAAAATCCGGCATCTCGAGGACCCGTTTGTCACGACCCGCAAGACCCGTCGGGTGGGATTGGGGCTTTCCCTGCTGGC
>JBFYWS010000302.1:0-3381 GCA_041310935.1 Desulfobacteraceae bacterium
GCCGGAACCGGACGATGCAGGCTTCGTAGATCGCCTCCATCGGCGTTTTGTGTTCGACGCGCTGGGCCTCGAGGGCGAAGTCGATCATGATGATGCCGTTTTTCTTCACCAGCCCCACCAGTAGAATCAGCCCCACGAACGAGTAGATGTCCAGCTGCGCGTTGAAGGTCAGCAACGTGAGCAGCGCCCCGACCCCGGCCAGCGGCAGCGCGGACAGGATCGTGATCGGGTGGATAAAGCTCTCGTACAGAATCCCGAGCACGATGTAGATCACCACCACGGCCACCAGCAGCAGCAGACCCAGGTTCTTGAGCGAGGACTCGAAGACCTGGGCCGTCCCCTGGAAGTTTGCCGATATGGTGGCCGGCAGCAGCCTGCGGGATAGGGCGTTCAGGCTGGCGACGGCGTCGCCCAGGGCAAACCCGGGCTCCAGGTTGAAGGAGACGGTGACGGACGGCAGCTGACCACTGTGGTTGATGGTCAGCGGTCCGTAGCCCTGCGAGATTTTTGCAACGGCATCGAGGGGCACCAGCGTGCCGCCGGAGGAGCGTACGTAGAGCAACGAGAGGGCCGCGGCATCGAGCTGGTACTCGGGTTTCAGCTCCAGGATCACCTGGAACTGGTTGGTGTCGGCGTAAATGGTCGAGATCTGACGCGTACCATAGGCGCTGTAGAGAGCATCCTCGATCTGTGCGGCCGAGATGCCCAGCGACGCCGCTTTGTCCCGATCGATATCGATGTTGATCTGGGGGTTTTTGATCTGCAGGTCGGTCGTCACGTCCTGGAATCCCGGCAGCGCCTGTATTCCGACAGCCAGCTGCGGTGCAACGCGGTAGAGCTCGCCCACATCCGAGCCCTGCAGCGTGTACTGGTACTGGCTCTTGCTCAGCCGGCCGCCCAGTGAAATGGCCGGCGGGTTTTGCAGGAAGGCGCGGATTCCGGGCACCCGGGACATCGTCTGCCGCAACCGCTGGATGACCTCGTCGGCCGACAGCTCCCGCTCCGAGCGGGGCTTGAGCCGTATCACCAAAATACCGCTGTTGCTTCCGGTGATGCTGCCAGCCCGAGCGCCGGCACTGGACATGAACGCCTCGATGTTCGGCTCCTGCGCGGCGACCGCCGCGAGCGCCTGCTGCTGCCGTTTCATCGCCTCCCAGGAGATGCCTTCCGCGGCTTCGGTCAAGCCGTAGATCAACGACCGGTCCTCGTTGGGGATGAACCCCTTGGGCACCACCCGAAAAAGCCAGACCGTAGCGACCAGAACCAACACCAGGAAGATCATGGTGAGGCGACGATTTTTTAGAAACCATCGCAGGCTGCGCTTGTACAGCCCCAGCATCCCGTCGTAGATCCTCTCGGACGCATCGTAGAGCCGGCTGGGGGGTTGTTCCGCATGCGACTTCAGGAAACGGCTGCAGAGCATGGGCGTGAGGGTGAGGGAGATCACCCCCGAAATGAGAATGGCCACGCCGATGGTGACAGCGAACTCGCTGAAGAGCCGGCCCAGGATGCCACCCATGAACAGAATGGGGATGAACACCGCCACCAGAGACAGCGTCATGGACACGATGGTGAACCCGATTTCTCTGGATCCATTCAAAGCCGCTTTGACCGGTCCCTCGCCCATCTCGATGTGCCGGACGATGTTCTCCAGCATAATGATGGCGTCGTCCACCACGAAGCCGACCGCCAGGATCAACGCCATGAGCGAGAGGTTGTCGATGTTGAATCCCAGTAGGTACATCACCACGAAGGTGCCCACCACGGACATCGGTATCGCCAAACTGGGGATCAGCGTGTAGGACAGCCGCCGGAGGAAAAGAAAGATGACCAGCACCACGAGCGCAAGCGTGAACAGCAGGGTAAACTGCACGTCGTGTACCGACTCCTGGATGGACATCGAGGCATCATACAAAACGTTCAGGGAGACGGAGGCGGGCAGCTGCGCTTGAAACACCGGCAGCAGTTTCTTGACCGCTGAGGCCACCTCCACCGTGTTCGTCCCCGGCTGGCGCTGAACCGCCAGGATGATGGCGCGCTGATCGACATACCAGGCCGCGGTCTTGTTGTTCTCGACGCTGTCGAACACAGCGCCGAGGTCGCCCAGTCTTACCGGCCGGCCGTCGCGGTAGGTGACAATGATGGAGCGGTAGGGTTCGGCGTGCATAAGCTGACCGCTCGCCTGAACCGTAAAGGCCTGCTGGGGCCCATAGAGGGTCCCGGTGGGCAGGTTGACATTGGCCCCGCTCACAGCGTCCGCCACCTGATCGATCCCGATGCCGCGCGCGGCCATTTCCTTGGGGTCCAGCTGGACACGCACGGCGTATTTTTGGGCCCCGAACACCTGCACCTGGGCGACCCCGCTGACCATCGAGATCCGCTGGGCCATCAGCGTCTCGCCGTATTCGTTCAGCGTGTAAAGCGGAAGGGTGGGCGACGTCAGGGCGATGCGCAGGATCGCCTGGTCAGCCGGGTTGACCTTGCGAAAGTACGGCGGGGTCGGCATTTCCTTGGGCAGATTACGGGCCGCCCGGGAGATGGCCACCTGCACGTCCAGGGCCGCGGCATCGATGTCACGGTGCAAGGCAAACTGCAGCGTGATCTGGGTGCTCCCCAAGGAACTGGTGGAGGTCATGGAATCCAAACCGGCAATCGCCGAGAACTCCCGTTCCAGAGGAGTGGCAACGGCCGAGGCCATGGTGTTGGGATTGGCGCCCGGCAGCGAGGCCGTGACTTGGATCGTCGGAAAATCCACGTTGGGCAGGTCGCTCACCGGCAGCTTGGTATAGGCCAGGATCCCGAAGATGAGAATAGACAGCATCATCAGGGTCGTCATGACCGGCCGGCGGATGAAGAGCTCGGAAATATTCATTGCAGGGACCTGCAATTAGGTGTCGGTAGTAGAGTGGGAGCGGCATCTTGCCGCGAAAGAAAGTCAAATCGGCGATTTGGAATCGTGGCTGGAAGCCACTCCCACTGGGTTTTTCTATGAGTTTGTAACTTGAACTTTCGCCCCCGGCACCAGCCGCAGATGCCCCTCGGTGACCACATTCTCGCCGACGGCAAGCCCCTTTTCGATCACCACGCTGCCCCCGATGCTCATCCCGGCCACCACCGGCCGGGACTCCACGGTCATGTCCGGTTTCACGACATAGACGAACTGGCCCTCCTGCCCGACCTGGATCGCGACAGCCGGAATGACGATGGCGTTGGGCTGTGTGGCCAGCGTCAGGATCACCGTCGCGAACTGGCCGGGCCACAGGCGCCGCTCCGTGTTGGCGAAACTGCCCTTGAGCAGGACCGTGCCCGTCTGGCTGCTCACCTTGTTGTCCAAAAAGCTGAGTGTTCCCGTCTCGGTCTTGTCGCGGCTGTCCGGGATGA
>JBFYWS010000069.1:0-10690 GCA_041310935.1 Desulfobacteraceae bacterium
GGATGTTGCCGGGATAGCCGTAGGCGCTCAGCAGCGCCGCGGCCTCCGCTTCGATGCCCGAATCCCCGGCCGCGCCGCCGAAGCGGTGGATAAAATGGTTGGCCAGCAGCAGAATGTCCTCACGCCGTTCGCGCAAGGGCGGCAGGTGTAGCCAGCCGCCGCGGATGCGGTAGTACAGGTCCTTGCGAAACAGCTTGCGGGCCATCAAATTGTCGAGGTCTTCGTTGGTGGCGGCGATGAAGCGTACATCGGCCTTATTCCGTTGGTTGCTGCCCAGCTTGACAAACTCCCCGTCCTGCAGCACGCGCAGCAGTTTGCCTTGCAATTCCAGGGGCAGGATCCCGATTTCGTCGAGAAAAAGGGTGCCCCGGTGGGTGTGCTCCAGATAGCCGGCGCGCTCCTGGGCGGCGCCGGTAAAGGCCCCGCGGGTGTGGCCGAAAAACTCGGCATCGAAGAGATTGGCGTTCACGGAGGCCATGTTGACGGGGGTGAAGGTAAACCGCGACCGCGGGCTGGCCTCGTGGATTGCGCGCGCCAGGAGTTCCTTGCCGGTCCCGCTTTCGCCGGTGATCAGGACCGGCACCGTGGTGGCGGCGTGCAGCTCGGCCTCCTTCAGAATTCGCTGCACCGAAGCCGAGCGGGTGATGATCTCCCTGAACACAGCCGGGTTTTTGAGCTCCGGCAGATGGCTTTTTTTGCTGAGCTCGACGATGTCTATCAGTCGTTTGCGCTCCAAGGCACGGTCGATGGCGATGCGCAGCTCGTCACGGGGGATCGGTTTCAATATGTAGTCATAAGCTCCTTTGCGCAGGCATTCCACTGCCACCCGGGCGTCGTTGACGGCGGAGATCATGATGCATTCGGTGGCGGGGCTGGTTGTCTTGATGAGATCGAGCAGGGTCATGCCGTCCAATTCGGGCATGTGCATGTCGATCAGGGCGAGGTCGAAGGACTCGCCCTTGTGGAAGAGAGCCGCCGCTTTTTCAGGATCTTCCTCCACCCGGAAATCGCGATAGCCGAAATCCACCAGGTGCATCCCCAGGATTTCCAGAAAATCCCGGTCGTCGTCAACGGCGATGATCCTGTTTTCCATCACGTTCCTCTCGGCGGTTGGGCGGCCGGTTGTTGGACGATGCCGACGAGTGCAGGCTATGCCAAAATGGAACACAAATCAAGTAAATTGTGTATCTTACTAAAATTACAAGTAGAAAATATCATGGATGCGGTTGCGCCCGGCTTCCGGGGGGGCGGGCGGAAATAGTGCCAAAATAGCATAATAACTTTTAACTTACTGAAATAAAGGAATAAATCATTCATTATGTGCCGAAATGGCATAGTTTCGGGCTGGACAATGCTGCTTACCATCTGTCTGTCGCGAATGTAACATATTGAAAATTTTATTAAATAAAATCGTGGCCACAATTAACGACAGCCGGTACGCAATTTGCTAAGCCTGAAGATCGGACGGGGAACGGCGGCGGTGTGCTTCGGGTAGCCCCGTCGGCGGTCTACTGTTTCGGGGTGCCTGGCGGTTCACGTTGGCCCCACCGGTTCGGCAGCATCGGGGCGGTCGGGTTTCATGACTACTCAGGAGGTAAATCCATGGAGTTAGCGCGCAAACTGGACGCGGGAACGTTTGTGGTCCTCGCCGAGATGGAGCCGCCCAAGGGGGCGGATGCGTCTGCAATGGTCGGCGCCGCAACCAAGGTCAAGGGCGCGGTGGATGCTTTTCTGGTGCCGGAGATGAGCAATGCGGTCATGCGCATGAGCTCTCTCAGCGGCGCCATGCTGCTTCAGGCCAAGGGGATGGATGCCATCATGCAGGTCAACTGCCGCGACCGCAACCGGCTGGCCCTGCAGGCGGATCTTCTCGGGGCGAGCGCCTGCGGGGTGGGCGGGGTGATGGCGGTCAGCGGCGAAGAGCCGAGCTTCGGGGACCACCACGAAGCCCGGCCGGTCTACGACATTCAACTTCTGGAATTGCTGGGGGCCATCCGCAGCCTGCAGTCCGGCCGGGACATGGCCGGGGTCGAGCTGGCCGGTGCACCGCAATTTCTGGTGGGCGCGGCGGTCAACAGCGGCGCGCCGGCGCACGAGCTGGACCGCGAAGTGGTGGAGATGCGCAAAAAGGTCGAGGCCGGCGCCCGCTTTTTCGTAACCCCGCCGGTGTTCGATCTGAACGTGTTGGAGGCCTTCCGCCAGCGGGTCAGGGAGCTCGATGTTCATCTGATCCCAACCGTGCTGCTGCTTAAATCCCTCGGCATGGCGCGCTACCTCCAGCGGCACATGGCCAGTGTCGCTGTCCCCGGGGCGCTGATTCAACGGCTGCAAAAGGCCCCGGACAAGGTCCGGGAATGCGTCCGGGTCGCAGCCGAAACGGTTATCGCGCTGCGCGAAGCACGTTACAGCGGCGTGTTGATCTCCACCCTCGGCTGGGAGCACAAGCTCCCCGAGATTCTCGGCGGAATGGGGGTTTAGGCGCGCCCGCAGCACAGGAACTTTAGGCGACGGCCGTTGCCGGGGTGACCGACGATGGCAGGAACAACAAAGAAAAGGTGAACCATATGGATAACGACAAGGTCATCGCATTCAAGCAAAACAGCGGGGTTACCGGTTCGGTAATGGTCGTGGGGGGTGGCATCACCGGGATGCAGGCCGCTCTGGACCTGGCCGAATCAGGCTATTTCGTCCACCTCGTGGAACAATCCCCCGCCATCGGCGGCACCATGGCGCAGCTGGACAAGACCTTTCCCACCAACGACTGCGCGATGTGAATTATCTCCCCAAAACTGGTCGAGGTCGGCCGGCATCTGAACATCGAACTGCTCACCCTGACGTCGGTGAATGCCATCACCGGCGAAGCGGGTAATTTTCACGTCAGTCTTACCCAGTCCCCCCGTTACGTGGACATGGACAAGTGCATCGCCTGCGGCGCCTGTGCGGAAAAATGCCCCGCCAAAACCGCGGACGCCTTCAACGAGAGGATTTCAAAGCGCAAAGCGATCTACGTGCCCTATCCCCAGGCGGTGCCCCTGAAGTACAGCATCGACCCGGACCGCTGCATCTGGCTCAAGAAAGGCAAGTGCGGGGTCTGCGAAAAGATCTGCCCCACCCAGGCGATCCGCTTTGACGACACCGCCAAAGAGATCAGCCGCGACGTGGGCGCCGTGATCATGACGGCCGGGCTTCAGGCCTTCGACCCCTCCGGGCTGGACAACTACCAGCACGGCAAACTGCCCAACGTGGTCACCAGTTTGGCGTTCGAGCGCCTGCTGTCCGCCGGCGGGCCCACCGGCGGGCACGTGACACGCCCGTCGGACGGCCGCGCGCCCAAACGCATCGCCTGGCTGCAGTGCGTCGGCTCCCGCGACCTCAACCGCTGCGGCAACCAGTACTGCTCTTCGGTTTGCTGCATGTACGCCATCAAGGAGGCGGTAATCGCCAAAGAGCACCTGGGGCCCGAATTCGAACCGACCATCTTTTTCATGGACATGCGCACCCACGGCAAGGAGTTCGAGAAGTATTACAGGCGCGCTAAAGCCCAAGGGGTCCGTTTTATCCGTTCCCGGGTGCACACCATCACCGAAACGGCCGCCGACGGCACCCTCAGCCTGCGGTATGTGACCGAGGAAGGGGCCCTGGTGGACGAGCCTTTCGATTTGGCGGTGCTCTCTGTGGGCATGGAGCCGGCCGAGAGCGCGGTTGAAACGGCCAAGAAACTGGGTGTGGCGCTCAATCCTCATCGGTTCGTGGCCACCGACGATCTGAGCCCGGTGAGCACTTCACGGCCCGGAATCTACGTCGCCGGTGTGCTCCAGGGGTGCAAGGACATTCCCCAGTCCGTGGTCGAGGCCAGTGCGGCGGCCTGCAGCGCGGCCCTTCACCTGACCCCGGCGCGGGGCAGCCGGGTCGCTGCGCCCTCTTTTCCCGCAGAGCGCGAGGTCAGCGGCGACGACCCGCGGGTGGGGGTTTTTGTCTGCAACTGCGGCGTCAACATCGGCGGCATCGCCGATGTGCCTGCCCTGGTGGCGTTTGCCAAGGGGCTGCCGCACGTGGTCTTCGCCGAGGATAATCTCTTTTCCTGCAGCCAGGACACCCAGGAGAAGCTGGTCGGGGTGATCCGGGAGCAGAAACTCAACCGCATCGTCGTGGCGGCCTGCACCCCCCGGACCCATGAGCCCCTTTTCCAGGAAACCCTGCGCAACGCCGGGCTCAATCCCTACCTGTTCGAGATGGCCAACATCCGCAACCAGTGCACCTGGGTGCATTCCGGAAACAAGGACAAGGCCACCGACAAGGCCCGCGACCTGATCCGCATGGCTGTGGCGCGCGCCTCCCTGCTGGAGCCGATCCCCGATCTGGAAGTAGCCATCGAGAAGTCGGCCCTGGTGGTCGGCGGCGGCGTGGCCGGCATGACGGCGGCCTTGAGCCTGGCCGATCAGGGCTTTCCGACCGTGATTGTCGAGAAGGCCGCGGTCCTGGGCGGCGCGGCGCGCGATGTGCGCAGCACCCGCCAGGGACAGGATGTGCCGCTTTTTCTGGAAAAACTGGTCGCGCGGGTGGAGCAGCACTCCGACGTCACGGTGCTCTGCAACGCCGAAGTGACGGCGGCCTCGGGCTTCGTCGGCAACTTCGAAACCACGGTGGTCTCGGGTGAGGGCGCACGCACCGTCAAGCACGGGGCCACCATCATCGCCACCGGCGCCCAGGCCACCGAGACGGATGAATATCTCTACGGAAAACACCCGCGGGTGACCCGCTGGCACGACCTCGAGCAGCATCCCGAGCGTCTGGACGGGGCTGCGAGCGTGGTATTCGTGCAGTGTGTCGGCTCGCGCGACGATAAGCGGCCCTACTGCTCGCGGATCTGCTGCACCTCGGCGGTCAAGCAGGCGATTTGGATCCGCAGCCGTTTCCCGCAGACGGCGGTTTACATCCTCTACCGCGATATCCGTACATTCGGCGATGCCGAGCTGCTTTACAAACAGGCGCGCGAGATGGGGGTGATCTTCATCCGTTACAGCCTGGAGCGCAAGCCGGTGGTGTGCGCGGACGGCGAGCGGCTCAAGGTGGAGGTTTTCGATCCGGTCCTGCAGCGCTCACTCGCCATTCCCGCCGACTATCTCAACCTGATGACCGCCGTGGAACCCCCCAGGCAGACTCGCCTGGCGGAACACTACAAACTGCCCCTGACCGCCGAGGGTTTCTTCATGGAGGCCCACGCCAAGCTGCGGCCGGTGGACTTCGCCACCGACGGCATCTTTGTCTGTGGTCTGGCCCATTATCCCAAGCCCCTGGAGGAGAGCATCGCCCAGGCCCTGGCAGCCGCCGGCCGCGCCACCACGGTTCTCGCGCGGGATGCCGTCAAGGTTTCGCCGCTGGTCTCCCAGGTGGATGCCGAGAAATGCATCGGCTGCGGGCTGTGCGCCGAAATCTGCCCCTTCGGCGCCATCGAGATGATGCCGGTGGAGGGCAAGGGCCTGCGGGCGCGCAACATCCCGGCCTCCTGCAAGGGCTGCGGTCTGTGTGCGGCCTCCTGCCCCCAGCGGGCCATCGACATGCTGCATTTCCGTGACCAGCAGATCATCGCCGCGATTGCCGCGGTGGGCTGAGGGTTTGCGACAGCGACGTGAAACCGGTTGGCCCGGGGCCAACCCCAGAGACGGAAGGGAAAACCGATGACAGCCTTCGAACCGAAAATCGTGGCTTTTCTTTGCAACTGGTGCGCCTATGCCGGCGCCGATCTGGCCGGGGTGTCGCGCTTTCAGTACCCCGCCTCGATCCGCACCGTGCGGGTCATGTGCTCCGGCCGGGTGGACCCGCTGTTCGTCGTTCAAGCACTGCAGCGCGGGGCGGACGGGGTATTGGTGGCCGGGTGACATTTCGGTGACTGCCATTACCTGGAAGGTAATGTTCAAGCCGACAAAAAAATACGCTTCGCCCGCAAGCTCCTGGAGTTCTCCGGCATCGGTGAGGGGCGCCTGCACCTGGCATGGGTGTCGTCGGCCGAGGCCCAGCGCTTCGTCGACATCGTAAAAACCGTGACCGAATCCATCGTCCAGCAGGGGCCGTTTGACCCCGGGGCCTATCCCCTGGCGCTGAAGGCCGCCGAGATGACCTTGAACAGCGAGGTGGTTCGCTGGCTGGCGGGCAAGGAGGTCCGGATCACCCGGCGCGGCGACGTTTACGGCCGCAGCTGGGAGACCGAGCGCCTGGAGAAGATCATGGACGACGTGCTGGCGCGTGAATACCAGAAAAACCTGATCTATCTGGCCATCGGCGAGGGGGCTGTTTCGGTCCGCGAAATCAGCGCCGCCACTGGGCTGGCACTGATGCGGGTTTCCTACCTGCTGACGGACCTGGAGAAGACCAACCGGGTGGAATTCAAGGGCATGCACGATCGCAAACCCGTATTCGGCGTGCTTTAACACGAAGGAGTCAACATGCAAGCGGAAAAAGTCAACACAAGCGGATCCGTGATGGTGGTGGGGGCGGGTATCGCCGGAATGCAGGCGGCTCTGGACCTGGCCAATTCGGACTACAACGTCTACCTGGTGGAAAAATCGCCGACCATCGGCGGCATGATGTCGCGGCTGGACAAGACGTTTCCGACCAACGACTGCGCCATGTGAGTCATCTCACCCAAACTGGTCGAGGTCGGCCGGCATCTGAACATCAATATCATCACCAACAGTGAGGTCCAGCGCATCGAGGGCGAGCCCGGCAACTTTACCGCCACCATCACCAGCCGCCCGCGTTACATCGACTCTGCCGCCTGCACCGGCTGCGGAGACTGCGCCCGGCACTGTCCGGTGACCGCTGTGAACCCTTACAACAAAAACCTGGACGATCGGCGGGCGACGTTTATCGAATACCCCCAGGCGGTGCCGCTGGCCTTTGCCATCGATCCCAAGGTCTGCATCGGCTGCGGGCTGTGCGAAAACATCTGCCTGGCCAAGGCGGTGCGCTACGCGGACCGCATCAAGGAGTCGGCCCTGAGGGTCGGGGCCGTGATTCTCTCCTCGGGCAGCGAGGGCTACGATCCCTCCGGGCTGGATTATTTCGGCTACGGCCGCTCCCCCAACGTGGTCACCAGCGAGGAGTTCGAGCGCATCCTGAGCGCTTCGGGCCCCTACCGCGGGCACGTGATGCGGCCCCTGGACCGTGAAGAACCCAGGCGCATCGCCTGGATCCAGTGCGTGGGCTCGCGCGACACCAACCGCTGCGGCAACGGCTACTGCTCGTCGGTCTGCTGCATGTACGCCATCAAGGAGGCGATGATCGCCAAGGAGCACATCCACGGGGATCTGGACTGTACCATCTTCAACATGGACATCCGCACCTTCGGCAAGGACTACGAGAAGTATTACCTGCGGGCGCGCGACAAGGAGGGGGTGCAATTCGTCAAGGCCCGGATCCACACCGTGGACCCGATCGCCGAAACCGGGGACCTGGCGGTGCGCTACGTAGACGAGAGCGGCGCCATCCGGGAGGAGATCTTCAGCATGGTGGTGCTCTCCGTCGGCCTGCAGATCCCGCGCGCTTCGGTGGCGCTGGCCGGCCAGTTGGGCATCGAACTCAACAAGTACAACTTCGTCGCCACCGACCCCTTCCTACCGGTGACCACATCCCGGCCGGGGATCTACACCTGCGGGGTCTTCCAAGGCCCCAAGGACATCCCCTCCTCTATCACCGAGGCCAGCGCCGCGGCCTGCGCCGCCGGCCGGGACCTGGCGGCCGCCCGGGGGACCGAAACCCGCAGCATCGAAATTCCGGATGAAATCGACGTGAGCGGCGAAACGCCGCGCATCGGGGTCTTCGTCTGCAACTGCGGCATCAATATCGGCGGGATTGTCAAGGTCCAGGAAGTCCAGGACTACGCCGCGACGCTGCCGAATGTGGTCTACACCGACCAGAATCTCTTCACCTGTTCCCAGGACACCCAGGACAAGATCAAGGACAAGATCAAGGCGCACCGGCTCAACCGCGTGGTCGTGGCCGCCTGCACCCCCAAGACCCACGAACCCATGTTCCAGGAAACCCTTCAGGCCTGCGGCATCAACAAGTATCTCTTCGAGATGGCCAATATCCGCAACCAGAATTCCTGGATTCACTCCAACGACCCCCCCGCGGCGACCCGCAAGGCCAAAGACCTGGTGCGCGCGGCGGTGGCGCGTGCCGGGACCCTGCATCCCCTCGAGGAGAAAAAGATCAGCGTCATCCCCAGGGCCCTGGTGGTCGGCGGCGGGGTGGCCGGCATGAACGCGGCGCTGGGGTTGGCCAACCAGGGGTTCGAAGCGGTTCTGGTGGAAAAGGAGGAGAAACTCGGCGGGCTGGCCAACCGCCTGACCCACACCATCGAGGGCGCCGATGTGGGGGCCTATGTCGACGATCTGATCCGGAAGGTCAACGATCACCCCAAGATTCAGGTCCAGACCCAGTCCCTGATCGTCGGCTTCACGGGCTTTAAGGGCAACTTCAGCACCGAGGTGCTCGTGGGCCCCGGGATGTACGAGCGCAAGATCGCGCACGGGGCCGTGGTGCTGGCCACCGGCGCCCGGGAGTATCAGCCCAAGGAATACGGCTACGGGGAGGACCCCCGGGTGGTGACCCAGCTGGAGCTGGGGGCGCGCCTGGCGGAAAAAGGGGCCGGCGACCTGAACGAGGTCGTCATGATCCAGTGCGTGGGCTCGCGCAACGAGGAGAATCCCAACTGTTCGCGGATCTGCTGCCAGAGCGCCATTAAAAACGCGCTGCACATCAAGGCCGAAAACCCCGACGCCAACGTCTATGTCCTCTACCGTGATATCCGCACCTACGGGTTGCTGGAGGACTACTACACCGAGGCGCGGGCCAAGGGCGTGCTCTTTTTCCGCTACTCCCCCGAGCGTCCGCCGGAGGTTGTGCCCGGCGAAGCCGGTGTGGCGGTGACCTTCGAGGACCCCATCCTGGGGCGCCGTCTCCAGGTAAGCGCCGATCTGCTGGCCCTCAGCGCCGGCATGGTGGCCGAAGACACCGAGGAACTGGGCTCCATCATGAAGCTCGCCCGCAATGCGGAAGGCTACTTCATGGAGGCCCACGTCAAGCTGCGGCCGGTGGAAATGGCGACCGAGGGGGTTTTCGTCTGCGGCACGGCCCACAGCCCCAAACTGCTCTCGGAGACCATTGCCCAGGCATATGCCGCCGCATCGCGGGCCACCACCTTCCTGTCACAGTCGGAAATGACGCTCTCGGCGGTGGTGGCCCAGGTGGATGCCGACAAATGCGCCTCCTGTCTGGTCTGTGTGCGCTCGTGCCCCTACGGGGTGCCGCGCATCAACGCCGAGGGCGTATCTGAAATCGACCCGGCCCTGTGCCACGGGTGCGGCATCTGCGCTGGCGAGTGCCCGGCCAAGGCCATTGAACTCAACTGGTACGAGGACGACCAATTGCTGTGCAAGGTGGAAGCCTTGCTGGAGGGAGTCTTATGAGCGCCGAATTCGAACCCATCATCCTGGCCTTCTGCTGCAACTATTGAGGGTACACCGCCGCGGACCTGGCAGGTTCGATGCGACTGAATTACCCGACCAACGTGAAGATCATCCGGGTGCCCTGCACCGGCAAGGTGGATACGATCCACATCCTGCGGGCCTTTGAAAAGGGGGCTGACGGCGTCTGCGTGATCGGCTGCATGGAAGGTGACTGCCATTACAACAGTGGCAACTTCAGGGCCCGCAAGCGGGTGGAGCAGGCCAGCCACCTCCTGGAGCAGATCGGGATCGGCGGAGAGCGGGTGAAGATGTTCAATCTGTCTTCGGGCGAGGGCCCCCGCTTTGCACAGTATGCCGTCGAAATGACCGAGCGGGTCACCGCCCTGGGCCCTAACCCCATCAAGCTGGCCCGCAAGCGCGCCGCCGCCTGAAGGGGCGGCGGACGCAGGCGTGCGGGTGTGAAACCGCCCAATAAAAAAGATCAACGACAAAGAGAGGTCCGGAAATGATTGTCGCCGACAAAAAACCCATCGAAGAGATCATCGAAACCACCCGAAACTTCAAACGCCTCCTGATCCTGGGCTGCAACGAGTGCGTGACAGTCTGCGAGGCAGGCGGTAAAAAAGAGGTCGGCATTCTGGCCTCGGCGCTGCGCATGAATGCCCTCAATCAGGGACGCGAAGTCAAAATCGACGAGATCACCCTGGAGCGGCAGTGCGACCACGAGTACCTGGAGGAGATCCGGAACGTGGTCGACCAGTATGACGGCATTCTGTCGATCGCCTGTGGCGTCGGCGTCCAGTTCACCGCCGAAAAATACCAGGCGACGCCCGTTTTGCCGGGAGTCAACACCAAATTTATGGGCGCCACCGAAAAACGCGGGCTCTGGGTCGAACGTTGCCAGGGCTGCGGGCAGTGCATCCTGGCCACGACCGGCGGGATCTGCCCGGTTTCGCGCTGTGCCAAGCGGCTGTTCAACGGCCCCTGTGGGGGGTCGAGCAACGGCAAGTGCGAAATCAGCAAGGAGGTCGACTGTGCCTGGCAGTTGATCATCGACCGCATGAAAGCCTTGGGTACCTTGGAGGACTACGAAAAATTGAGTCCGATCAAAGACTGGTCCACCGATCGGGCGGGCGGACCGCGTAAAGTTGTCAGGGAGGATGTGCAGCTATGACCGTTAAAACACCCAGCAAACTGGAAAAGATTCTGGCCGCCGGGCA
>JBFYWS010000072.1:0-3460 GCA_041310935.1 Desulfobacteraceae bacterium
AGCCGTATTCATCGGCCAGCCGTTCGCTGCGCGCCATACACTCGCCCAGCGCCTCCGGGCATCCCCAGCCGATCCCGCCGGACTCCTCGTTCAGGTGCCACATGAACCGCCGCATGACGACTCGCGCGGATTCCATGTTCTCGTCGGTCAGGCGCGACACCACCAGCCCCATTGCGGTCACGGCGCGCCAGCGAATCAGGGTGTCGCGATGGCAAAAGCAGGCAAACAGGGGGTTGACGACCTGGCGGCCGGGCAGGTGGCGGATGGATTCCCATGATGCCGGAAAGCGCTCGGACCCCAAAAGAGTCGCGACGATTCGTTTGAGTTCGCGACCGCCGGGGGTTTGTGCTTTCATGGTTGCTCGTCTTCCCAGCCGATGCAATCCGCCGGGCAGTTCTTGATGGCCTCGTTGACCTCGTCTGCGGGATAGTCCGACAGCTCCGCCACCTCGATGAAGCCTGAGTCGTTCATGCGGAATACCTTCGGGCAGCACTCTCGGCACACTTCGCAGCGGATGCAGTCGCTGAGTTCCACAACAGGTCGTTTCATGGGTGTTCCCGGCAAAATCAGTGGCCGTTCACCGCCCGGCCGATCTTCCGCCCGAATTCATGACAGGCGTCGAGTACCGGTTTTTCCGGCACGAACTGGACCTTGAGGCCGGGCTGAGCCAGTTCGATCTTCATGTCCGTCAACTCGTTTTCGATCAGCTTCACGGCCTCCCCGCTCCAGCCGTAAGAGCCGAAGGCGGCCCCGATCTTGTTCTTGGGCTTGAGGCCCTTCATATAGCAGAGAAAATCCGCCACGGTCGGGAACATGCCGTTGTTGAGCGTCGGGGAGCCCACGACCACGGCCTTCGCGTCAAAGACCTCGGTCATCACTTCGCTGCGATGCCATGCGCGCAGATTCATCGGCTTTGACGGAACTCCTTCGGCCATGATCCCCGCATTGACGGCCTCCGCCATCTTTTCCGTGCTGTGCCACATGGTATCGTACATCACGACTGCCTTCTTCTCCGGCTCCTGGCGACACCAGTCCAGATACGCCTTTACGATTTTGCCGGGATCCTTGCGCCAGATCACCCCGTGATCCGGGCAGATCATGCGCAGGTCCAGCTTCATCTCCGCCACCTGCCGGATCAATTTTTCGATGTGCGTCGCATAGAGCAGCAGGATGTTGGCGAAGTATTTCTTGGCGTGGACCATGATCGGGTCGCCGATCTCATCGTCGAACCTCTCAGGGCCGGCGTAGTGCTGGCCGAAGCCGTCGCTTGAGAAGAGGATGCCGTCCTCCTTGAGATAAGAGAACATGCTGTCCGGCCAGTGGATCATGCGAGTTTCCAGGAATGCCAGCGTGCGCTTGCCCAGCTTCAGCTCGTCGCCCGAGCCGACGGCCTGGTAGTTCCACTTTTGAGGGAAATGGCGCGCCAGGTTTTTAGCCCCCATTTTTGAGCAATACAGAGGCGTGTCTTCGCCGACCCGGTGCATGATTCGGGCGAGGCTCCCGGAGTGGTCGAGTTCGGTGTGATTGCTGATCACCACGTCTATTTTACGCGGGTCCACGATACGGGTGATGTTGTCGATCAGTTGGTCGGCAAATTCCTTCTTGACCGAGTCGACCAGGGCGATCTTTTCGTCCACGATCAGAAAGGCGTTGTAGGTCGTCCCCCGGTCCGTGGAGTATCCGTGGAAGTCCCGGATGTTCCAGTCCGTCACGCCGACGTTGTAGACTCCGGGGGCAATTTCGATTGGATTCATTGTCTCACCTCACATTATGGTTTGAGCGGGTACGGTTCGAGCCGGCCGGAAACGTAATCATGATCGGGTCAACCGCAAGCCGGGCGGGCATCACCGCGCCGGTTGCGAACCCATAAATGCGGATGCCCTTTTCCTTCATCCCGCGGGGGCTGAACGAAAAGGGCATCATCCGGGAATGGGTCGGAAAAAGCGAAACTAGGCTTCTTTGGCGAAATCGGCCTTCAAGGCACCGCACACCGGGCATTCCCAGCTGTCCGGCAGCTTCGCGAAAGGGGTACCGGCGGCAATCCCGTTGTCGGGGTCGCCCTGGGCGGGGTCGTAGATGTAACCGCATACTTGACACACATATTTCTCCATGATTCTCCTCCTTGTGGGTGTGGGTTTTTTGAAAATCCGTTGGTGCCGTTTGCGTGTGACCGTAGTGCCGGCAGCGCACCGGTTTATGCGTTTTCCTCTTTGGCGGAGCCGGGGCCGGAGAGCGGCTTGAACATTTTTTTGCTGGCGCCGCAGACCGGGCAAGCCCACCCATCGGCCAAATCTTTGAACTGTACCCCCTTGGGCACCTTGCCGCGCCGGTCCCCGCGGTCCGGGTCATACAAGCAGCCGCAGTTCACGGTTTGGCATTGGAACATCTCTTCGGGTTTTCCCATCGTCGCACCTCCTCGCACGTCGCTGCCGTGTATCACGGCACGAGTCTATCGATCAACTGTCTTACGCGGGCCTCGATCTCGTCCCGGACCTGGCGCATGACCTCGATCGGCTTGCCGGCCGGATCCGGCAGGTCCCAATTCTCATGCAGGGCACCAGGGACCATCGGACATTGTTCGCCGCAGCCCATCGTAACGACCGCATCGGCTCCGCCCCCCGCCAGCGCGGCTTCAATAGTCTGCGGTGTGCGGAAGGCCATGTCGATTTTTTTTTCGGCCATGACTGCCGCCATGTCGGCATTTATTTTTTGGGCCGGTTGGCTTCCACCGGTGGAAACATCCAGTCGGTCCGCGGCCAGGTGCTGGGCAAAAGCGCCGGCCATTTGGCTGCGGCAGGCATTTTCTCTGCACAGGAAAAGCACCTTTTTTCGTGCGGCATACGGAGCCATGAGGGCCTCTACCGCCTGGTCCACGTCTTCGCCGACCGTGGGGTGGTTTGCCATGTCCTTCGGCCCCTCGATCCCCCGGTAGACGAGGCTGCCGTCGAAGCGGGCGTCGATGGCGTCAAAGAAGTATTTGGTGGTCAACTGGAGTCCATCGAAAAGCGTTTTCCCGCGGGTGGCCGCCACACTGAGCAGGTACCCGCGGCGGGTCGCTTTCAGGGGGTCGCTCAGCTTCAAACGGTACTTGCGCGCCCAGAAGACCTGGCAGCGGTCCACCAGGGCCTTGAGCTGCGAGGGCATGTTGTAGAAGAAGATCGGGCTGGCGAGCACGACGACTTCCGCCTGACGCAATAAGCCGTAGCCTTCGGCGGCCAGGTCGTCGTCGATGGGGCAGGTGCCCTTCTTCTCGCAGACGACGTACTCCTTGCAGGGCAGGATGTTGCTCTCGGCCACCGAAATGATCCGGGTGGCGGCCCCCTTCTGCTCGGCCGCCTGCAGGAAGGTGGTGAGCAGAAAGTTCGTGTTGCCCTTTTTGCGCGGGCTGCCCTGCAATCCCAGTATCAGCATGGCGAGAACCTTCTCATCCCTTGACGTGGCAGGTGGTGCAGGTGGTCGG
>JBFYWS010000073.1:0-3409 GCA_041310935.1 Desulfobacteraceae bacterium
GCCGCCTTGCTGACCCCGGTTTTTTGTTCTCGCCCGCGTTGCTCGGCGACGAGCATCTCTTCGAGGTTGTCGGTGAAATAGATGTCGATGTGATGGCCGGGAACGCCGAACCGGTCCGGCACCCGGGAGACCATGAGCACGTCGGGGCCTTTGCGCCACACCAGGGACTGACCGTTTTCCTGCTCCCAGCCGATGACCTCCGGCGAGCCGTATTTCGTCTTCAATGCCTCCACGGTGCCGGCATCGTCAGCCTTGAAGCGGATGCGGAAAAGGATGGGTTTGCGGGAGGGCTCGGCGAAGACGAGCTCGATGTAATCAAAGGGGGCGTTTTTCTTGCGCGCGTAACGGTACATGAGTTTGACCATGTCGTGTTCCACGCGCTCGCCCGGCAGGTCGTTTAGCCGGCGATTGAGTCGATCCACTTCCGGGAGATGGGCTTGCAGAAATCCACGGTAGTTGGTTTCGAGATCGAGAATACCGCGGTTCTCGATGGCGTCGTTGCCCAACCGCTCCGCGAGGCTAGCGCGAATTTTCGGCGAAAACTGGGAGTTCCGGCCCAAGTCAAAAAACGTGAAGGTTTCGCTGGCCGGGGCCGTGCCGCCTCCGGCAGGTGTTTCCGGGTTCTCGCCGCAGCCGCTGACGAACTGGCCGGCGAGGCCGATCAGCACCGCGAGGGCGATCCGGGCCGCCCACGCCCTCGTGGACATCGCGCGGCTGCTGGTGGCGCCTGGTTGACCTGCGCCTCGCCGCCGGCGGGGGCGGTCGTTGGGTTGGATCTGTGTACGTGTCATTGCATGCGCCTGACCTGGTCCGGGGCGGGCAGGATGTCGGCGACGGCGAACGGGAAGGCCCCGGTCGCGCGGTCGTGGAAATAGGTCCGCAAAGTCTCCGAGATGACCCGGAAAGCGATTTGCTCCCACGGGACCTCGGCCTCGGTGAACAGCCCCACCTCCAGGCTTTCCTTGCCCGGCTGGAAGTCCACGTCCGTCAGCCGCGCCCGGAACATGAAATAGATTTGGTTGATGTGGCAGATGTTGAACATGAGATAAGGCATCAGGGCCTCGATGCGGGCCCCGGCTTCTTCGCAGGTTTCGCGCTGCGCCCCGGCGGCCACGGTTTCCCCGTTTTCGAGGTAGCCGGCCGGAAGCGTCCATTTCCCGTAGCAGGGGTCGATGGCCCGGCGGCAGAGCAAGACCCGCTCGCCCTGCTCCGGTATGCAGCCGACCACCACGCGGGGGTTCTGATAGTGGACCACCCCGCAGGCGGCGCATAAGAACCGGTCCCGATCGTCTCCCGAAGGTCTCCCGTATGTCAAACGGCTGCCGCAGTGGCTGCAAAAATTCATTTTTACTCTATACACCAGTTTCCGGATTCTTGCCACAAGAATGGATTTGACCGCGTTGCGAAGCTGAGATATAGGATTTGGGACTACTCAGGTAGATCGACTGAAGGCTGAAGACTGAAGGCTTTTAGGGACAAGCCATGCGCGATCACAAAAAGCCAAAATCGTTTAGAACCGTTGACGGGTGATTGGGTCATGGATGATCATTTTTGCCCTTCAGCCTTCAGCCTAAACACCTGAGCAGTTACGATGCGGTAACAATTTGGAACCGGGTTAAACGTTCTTCAGCAGGTCACCTGAGAGTGTGCGCCATGGCTGATTCCGGAAAAAAGAAACGACTGGTTACGCTGGTGGGGTTGCTGATTGTCCTTCTTCTCGGGGCGCTCTGGCTGGCCGGCAACGTGATGCAAAGTTCGCGCGGGAGCCGAAAGGACGTCCGGGCGCACGCGGGGCAGTCCCAACCGGTGGTCGTCAAGAAGCAGCTTCCGGCACCGGCGGGCAGCGCGGCCAATCTGGGCGAGGGTGCCGAGCTGGCAATGGTCCGGAAGAAACTTCCGCAGCCGCCGCCTGCACCCGAGCTACCGCCGTCCGCCGCCCCGGCGCCGGAGCCGCCGCAAGCAGCGGAGGCTCCCCCGCCGGCCCAAGAGGAAAAACCTGCCGAAACCGCCCCCGCGGCGGCCGCCGTCAGTCTTCCGCCCCCCCCGCCGGCGAAACCTGAACCCGCAAAACCGCCCGAGAGGGCCGGAACCGAGCGCTTCGCTGCGCCGTTTTCCATCCTGCTGTCCAGCTGCCGCGACAAGGAAAACGCCCTGGCGGGGCTGCCCTTCTACCGCCAGGCCGGGCTGACACCCTATGTGGTTCAGACCGACCTCGGCAACAAAGGCACCTGGTGGCGAACCCTCACCGGTTCCTTCAAGAGCCTGGACGAGGCCTCTCACGCCAAGAAGGCGTTCAAGTTGGCGGATGCAGTTGTGGTCAAGACACCCTTCGCCAACCTCGTCGGCGCATACCCCTCCGAGGCGGACGCGGCCGAGATGGCCGCGCGCCTGGGCAAACTCGGCCACTTCCCTTATGCGGTCCCGGGGCCGAAAAACTCCGTCCAGCTCGTGGTCGGGGCCTTTCTCACCAAGCCGGCGGCCGAGAAACTTCAGCGCGAGCTTGCGGCGCAGGGCATTGCCAGCCAGGTCGTTCAGCGCTAACAGGGTATTGAAAAACCGCGCCTTAGGCCGTGATCCGGCGTTGCGTGACTCATGTAAATGCTCACGTAAAGGAAGTGTCGCCCTTGTGGGAGTAGCTTCCAGTCACGATACCATCGCGGCAAGATGCCGCTCCCACAGAGAAAAAATTCAACTTCATTGGAACTCATCATAACCGATGGCTTTGTAAAAAGCCCAAGTTCAAGGCGCGCGCCCTAACGACCACCCGCCGCGCGGGTGGCTTGGATTTTCGGCCAGCGGCCGAAAATCCAAAAGCACGTCAGTGCTTGCAGCGTTACGTTTGCGAAAGCAAACACTCCCGCGGAGTGAGGCGTACGTGCAGTACGCCGCAGCGACAGCGGGATGTAGCGCAACGCCGACATTGGGTTTTTTACAAAGCCATCAAGAAAAGAGGACTTCATGGCCAAACCCGTACCGGCGGATCTCAGACACTACATGCGTAAAGAGACGGCGCTCCTGATCGCGCTTCTGGCGCTGGCCGTTGGTTTTTTCGGAGGGGTTTTTCTCGGTGTCACCAAATCCGGGCCGAGTGTGGCGGGGGCGCCGGCGGGGATGCCGAGCGCCCCGAAAGAGCTGCCGGCACAGGCCGCGGCCCTTGAAAAAGAGACCCGGCAGAATCCGTCGAACGTGGCGGCGTGGATCGAGCTCGGAAACCTCTATTTCGACGCCGACCAATACGAGAAGTCCATTCAGGCGTATCGCAAGGCCCTTGAGCTCAAACCCGACAACGCCGATGTCTGGACCGACATGGGGGTGATGTACCGCAAGACGGGGCGCTCGGATGAGGCCGTCAAGGCCTTCGATCAGGCCACGGCGGTCAACCCGAAGCACGAAGTCTCCCGGCTCAACA
>JBFYWS010000097.1:0-2540 GCA_041310935.1 Desulfobacteraceae bacterium
ACCGCCTTCTGGATCGCGGTGGCCACCTTCACCGGGACAAGCGGATCGCGCTTTTCGCGCTGGGGCCGGCCGTCGGTGCGGGTCATCAGGATGATGACCAGGGCGCCCGCCACCAGGGTCAGGGCTACCGCAAGCGCCTTCAGGGGGTTGCGCCGGGGGCGGTTTGAAGGATCCTTTACCATGGTGACTGCTCTCAGGGTGGTTTCACCGCCGCGGGCGTTGCGCCGCCCGCGTGAGGGGTATTGCACTACAATATTGCAGTATCGGCCTTTTTCAATCGAAATTCAATAAAATTACGTAACGACTCAGCAGACAATGATGGATGGGGAAAAGGGGGTTGGGGGGATTTGGGAAGCGACTTGCTTCGGGTTTTCGGCGGCGAGCGGTTTTCAGCGTCAACGGCGGGCGCACTCGAAGCCGGGGATGCTGACGTAGCGCTCCAGGCGGTTCAACCCCCATGACGCCAGAGACACCAGCGCCAGGTAGATCGCTCCGACGACGAAGAAGACTTCCAGGTATTTGAAGAACATCGACGCCAGGATCTTGGCTTCGCCCGTCAGCTCGATGCACGTCACCATGTAGGCGAGAGAGGAGTACTTGATCAGGTAGATGAGCTCGTTGCCGCAGCCCGGCAATGCCCGGCGGATGGCCTGGGGCAGCAGGATGGAATAGACGGCCCGGGCGCGGCTGAAACCCAGCGATCGGGCGGCCTGCAGCTGGCCCTGTTTGATCGAGCGCAGCGCCCCGCGGACATACTCGGCATGATAGGCGCCGCTGCAAAGGGAAAAGCCCAGCACCGCCGCCGCGAAGGGGCTCAGGTAGATACCCAGCTGGGGCAGGCCGAAATACCAGAGGTAGAGCTGAACCAGCAGCGGGAAGCCGCGGAACAGAAGGCCATAGATCTCGGACAGACGTTTCCAAAAGGGGCGCCCGTAGACCCGCAGGGTGCCCGCCAGGACTCCGATGGCCAGGCCAAACAGCGCCGAGGGCAGGATCAGGCCGATGCTGACCCACAGGCCCCGCAGCATGGCGGGTGCGACCTCCTGAGTGTAAAACGACAGGTCCATGCCGCTTATGCCGTCTCCCCGGACCTTTTGTGCAGGTGAGCGATCTTGGAGCAAAACTCCCGGGTGCGCTCCTGCTGAGCGTGGTTGAGGATCCGGTCCGGCGGGCCCTGCTCGAGAATGACCCCGTTTTCCATGAAAAGGATCTCGCTCGCCAGGGTGCCGGCAAAGCCGATCTCGTGGGTCACGAGCGCCATGGTCATGCCGCCGGCGGCCAGGTCGCGGATCACCGCGTGCACCTCGCCGATCAGCTCCGGGTCCAGGGCCGAGGTCGGCTCGTCGAGCAGCATCACCTCCGGGTCCATGGCGAGCGCCCGGGCGATGGACACGCGCTGCTTCTGGCCGCCCGAGAGCTCGGCCGGGTACTTGGATACATGCTCCGCCAGCCCCACACGCGCGAGCTCCGCCAGGGCCCGTTCGCGGGCCTGGAGCTTGGGGGTTTTCTTGACCCGCACCAGACCGATCTGCACGTTCTCCAGCGCCGTGAGGTGGTCGAAGAGGTTGAAGTCCTGGAAGATCATGCCGATTTTCTGCCGGTAGGCGTAAAGCTCAGGCTTGTTCGCGGGGTTGATCGCCTGCTCCCGGAGGAAGACGCGGCCCTGCTCGAAGCTCACCAGGAAATTGATGCAGTGCAACAGCGTGCTCTTGCCGCTGCCCGACGGCCCGAGGATGACCTTGATGTCCCCCTTGAACAGCTCGAGCGACACCCCCTTGAGCACCTCGGCATCCCCGTAGCGCTTGTGGATATTTTCCAGCCGGAGAACCGGTTGCGTGCAAGTCATGGCGGTGCGCCCCCTCACCGGATGTAGCCGGACATCGCGACCCGCTCCTCCAGGACGCGCAACGCCTTGGTCCCCAGGTAGGTCAGCAGCAGGTAGATGAGCCCCACCATGATGTACAGCCAGAAGTGCTGGTAGGTGCGGGAGGCCACGTGGTTGGCCCGGGCCATGAGCTCGGCCACCCCGAGCGCGTAGGTCACGGCCGAGTCCTTCATGATGACCGTGTACTCGTTGGACCAACCCGGAATGGACAGGCGCAGGGCCTGGGGCAGGATGATGAAAACGATCGCCCGGGCGTCGCTCATGCCGATGGCGCGCGCGGCCTTCATCTGCCCGGCCGGCACGGCGAGGATGGCCCCGCGCAGGATCTGGGACTGGTAGGCGGAACTGATCATGCCTAATACGACGATGGCGATGACGAACGGGGAGAGCTCGATGTCGAGGGAAACCAGGATGCCGAAGTAAAAAAGGAAGAGCAGCACGAGCAGCGGGATGCCCCGAAAAAACCACACGTAAATTCCGGTCAGCCGGCGCAGCCAGCGGGGACCGTAGACCTGGGCGAGCGCCAGCAGAAGACCCAGCCCCAGCCCCATGGCCAGGGCGCCGCCCACCACCGTGAGGGTGACGCCGACGCCCCCCAGCACGTAAGGCAAACCTTCGATGACTGCTTCCAGGCCGCTGTGCATCCAACCGCCCC
>JBFYWS010000114.1:0-11095 GCA_041310935.1 Desulfobacteraceae bacterium
GTCGCCGGCTGAAACCCCCTGATTTTGACCGCCCGCATCAGCCGCTGATATTCCTGCTCGAGCACGAACACATAGCGGTAGGTCATCAGGAGCAGGTGGACGATCTTGTCCGGGACCCGCAACTGGTCGAGGGCGTAGCCTATGGTCGCCAACGGCATGGTGGCCACCAGGGCGATGAAGGCTATCAGGATGGCGTTTGACTTGAGCGTGATCTGGGCGGCCAAAGCGATCCCCGGGCGTGAAGCGAGCAGCGGGCCGATGTGAAAAAGCGCCTCACCCGGGAACGTAAACGGGATCACCAGCCACAGCAGCACCACCAGCCCGTTGACGACCGCCAGGCGCTTGAGAACTTCCCGGAGCGGTAGCCGGGCAAAGCTCAACAGGACCATGGACAGGGCGAGAGCGGCCGCCAGCGCCGGAAACTCATGGAAAAGAGCCACCCCAAAGGCATACGCCGTCGCTGAAACCAACCGGATGCGGGGGTCGCAGCGGTGCATCTGAGAATTTCCCAGTGCGAACGGCTCGCTGATCATGGCTCAAAAATGATTTTATGACTCACCAGGTTCATCAGCTTCAACTTCGCCTTGAGTGTTTTTTGTTGGCCGAAGATGTTCACCAGTAAAAAGCCGCCGTCCGGCTGGGGCTCGACGACGTCCACCGATTCCAGGATAAGATCTTCCTCACCGTTGGCAAAGAAATAGGCATTCGCTTCACACATCGGGCAGCACCTCCCTGAGTTTTTTAGTCACAAGCTGTTGGACCAAGTGGGGCAAGGGCTCGGCGCTGACCCCCACCAGGATCACGGCCTCCTGAGACAGCGGCAGGAAAATCTTGGGGGCCGGGCTGGACATGATCGCCTCCGCCATTTTTGGCGTGATCTCGCCGAGCATGGCGTTGGCCCAGCCGATGGAAATCGGCCCGATGATCACATCCGCCGTGGCGGTGGTGCGCCGGATGGCATTCTCCCCCGAAGCCGCGCGATTCGCGCCGGCCTTGAGCATCTGGGCCGCAGCGATCGCGTTGGTTCCCAGGGCGACCAGTTCGATCGATTCGCCGTGGGCCTCTTTTAACGCCTTGATCACCGCGGCGCCGATGCCGCCCCCGTGCCCGTCGATGACGCAGATCCGTTTCAAATGACCGATCCTTATGGCTTGCGCTTGAAGTAGGCGGCGACCCCGACCAGACCGAAAATATATCCGAGACCGCCAAGAACATCCGTCAGCCGTATTTTTTGCTCCTGCATCTCGGCGAGCGCTCTCATAATAGGCGCGAGCTTCTTATCAAGCGCTTTTTCAAGCGCCTTGTCGATGCCCGCAGGCAACGGTGATGCCGCGGCGGCAGGAGCCTCCCCGGCCACCGGGGCATCAATTTTTGGGGTGGGCTGGGGCGCAGCCGGCGTCGGCACGCTCTGAGCCAGTGCTGCGCCGGCCGTCAATAGCAGAAGCGCCGGTACCAGGCACAACAGGGATAGTGGACGAACGTTCATCTAACCTCCTTAGGGAGCGTATCCCGGCAGCATCGACGGTTGGGCTTGCCTGAGAGCAGCCCGAAAAGAGCGTCAGGGTGCGAGATCCTGCTTGGATAATGGCCATTCGGCCCGATGGCCCATGCCGGCCTCCAGGACTATTTTCAGGTCATCCTGCTTGGGGACCTTGAACGAAAATTCGCCCTTGGTGTTGGTCTTCCCGTTGAGAAGCTCCTTGCCGGCGGAATCAAAAACTCGGATGACGCCTTCGTGCACTTTGGTGCCGTCCGGGTATTTGCACTCGACCATAACCGTGTCGCCTTCGACCCAGGCGAAGATGTTCACCCGATGGGCTTGAGCGTTGCCGCTCAGGAGCAAGGATACCCCCAAGACGACGGCCGATGCAATAAGAACATGCTCCAGGCGCAGGAAAATCTTTTTCATAAGCTATCCTTTCGAGAGAAAGCCGGCAGCATCGACGGCTGGACTTTTTTGAGGAACACGACACACAGGGCGGTGACAATCCCCTCGATGATCATGATGGGGATGTGTGCTGCCACCACCATGGCCGCGACACCCCAGAAGTTTTCCTCCGTGAACATCAGCGCCATGCTGGCAATGACGCCTCCCAGAAAAACGGAGAGAAAACCGCAGGCAAACGCGGCGGCCAGCACCACCGGGGGCCGCCGGTGAAACAGGAGCGGGCTGAACGCGAAATAGCAAAGAACCGCCGGCAGCGCCATTAGAACGGTGTTGACTCCTAAGGTGGTGATGCCGCCGAACTGGAAAAACACGGCCTGCAGCGCCAGCGCCACAAGGATCGCGGGAAAGGCCGCCCAGCCCAGGAGCAGGCCGACAAGGCCGTTCATGATCAGGTGCACGCTCGTCGGCCCCAGGGGTACGTGGATCAGCGAGGCGACGAAGAAGGCCCCCGACAGCATGCCGGCCTTGGCGATCTGATCGTAATCCAGCTTCTTCAGACCGATGGCGGTGCCGGCGGCGGCGAGCGCCGCCCCCGAAAGGAGCACCGGCCCGGAGAGGACACCTTCGGAGATGTGCATGGTCGATAGCCCAACGTTGAAAGGTGAAAGCTCAAAGTTAAAAAAGGCGGTTCAGAGGCATAGCGCCACCCCGGTATGCGCCGAAGTTCTTCCTGTGGGAGTGGCTCCCGGCCTTCGTAGCCGATCCAGCTGATTCAGCCGGCGCAACCATCGCAACCGGGGCTGCGATGGCGGAGTCGGCAGCTACTTCGGCGGAGTAGGCTCCAGCTACGATACCATCGCGGTCCGCCGCGGCGGACTCCCACATAAAAAAGCCAATTTCGCCCTTCAGGCTGCCTTCAAATTTAATTCAATACCCCGCGCTTAGCAACATATGTCATCGCCGGCACTGCGGCCTCAAAAGTTGAACTCACCGCGGAGCATTCCGGCGAAGACACCGTCATTGTCGGAGTCGCCGCCGGGGTTCCAGACGTACTGGACATCCGGGGTGAAGGCCAGGTTCTCGGTGACCGCGATCCGGTAGTAGAGCTCCAGGTGATATTCCGGGTCGTTCTCGCTGTACCGATCCCCCGGCGTGAGCGCGGCAAAGCCCAGGCCCAAATTGTCCTCATCCCGGCCGGGGATGAGCCCCTTGAGGTTTACGCCTCCGGAGGCCTCCCATCCCACCACGTAGACATCGTCGTTGTTCCAGGCGAAGCGGCCGAAGAGGCCGATCATCGGGGTGACCTGCTGGTCGGCGCTCACCCCGATGCCCCAGCCCTTGTCCTTCTGCCCGGTGAAGTTGCGGTCGCTGTCGAGCTTGGAATGGTTGTAGCCTGCATACCAGCCGTACAGCCGGTAGTTACCCTCCAGCTCGCCGAACTTCGGGGAGACGGTCACCTGGCCGCCCAGAAAGGGAGTGCTGAAGACATTGTCGTACTTGCTCTTGGAGCTGTCCGCCAGGGGAGAGCCCTCCACGTAGGGTCGTGAGGTGGAAGCACCGACCACGGATAGCGAGAGCAGGTCGAAGGGCTTGAATTCTGCGCCGACCAGCATCGTGTATTCGTTCTCACTGTCCACCACTGTGTTGTTTACAAACGGCTTGCCGACGAACTGAGAGTTCTGGTCATTGGCGAAAGCGTTCTGGTCCAGGAAACGCAGCTGCTCGGTCTTGCCTGCGCTCACCTGGAGTTTTTTATCCCAAAAGCCCTGGGTGTAAAAAGCCTCCAGCATCTTGATGCCGGTTTCGTTGCCCTCGCCGGAGTCGTCGTCGGCGATGGTGTTGAGATTGCCGAGCAAAACGTTCACGGGGTTGTTGTCCCTGCCGCCGCGGTCGGCGCCGCTGCCGTTGGCGGCATGCACCCGGGCATAGAACTGGCCGTCTTCCGTGAGCGGCAGCGCCGGCTTCCACGTGAGTTCCAGGTCGGCTGCAAACCCTGCGCCGCTGGGACTGTCGGCGTTTTCGCCGTTCAACTGTGACACTTGTGAACCCTGGTAGTAGAGCACCGCCCCCCCGTGAATCTCCAGCGTGCCGAAACGCTCCTCCAGGGCTTCGCCCATTTTCTCCTCGATGCTCGCCTCCGTTTTGGCCGCCTGCCTCTTGGCCAGCGACTCCTGTTCTTCCAGTTTCTGCTCGAGTTCCTCGATCCGTTCCTTCATCGACTGGATCTCTTTCAGAATCGTCGCATTGTCGGCTAGTGCGCGGCCGCTGGTGCCTGCGATGAAGAGCAGCGCGCACAGGACTATCCACCCTTTTTTCATGATAGACCTCCGTTTTACGCCGAGTGAAGTGTTGCTCTTGTGGGAGTGGCTCCCGGCCTTCGTAGCCAAAGCTGCTTCGGCGGAGTAGGCTCCAGCCACGATGCTATCGCGGCAAGATGCCGCTCCCACAAGAGAAGATTTATCATCGGAAGACGAGCTACTTCTTGACCTGCCAATCCTGGAAGTACACCCAAATGACCCCGCCGATCTCGACCGCTTTTTCCTTGCCGTCCTTCTTCAGCTTGGAATCGGCCGTGGTCAGCGCCGCAAATCCCCACCAGCCGGCCTTGGGCGCGGCATAGGTGAATACGCCGTTGCGGTCGGACTTGACGACCTGGGTAACCATGTACTCGGTCGGGGCTTCCGCTTTTTCATCCTTGTTGTAGAACTCGATCTCCACCTCGGCGTAGGGCATTTTCTTGCCGTCCAGCATGACGACCCCCTGGAAGACATTGCCGGCATAGAGTCCGAAGGGACGGGTCAACGGGACGATCTCGATCTTCAGGCCGACTTCCTTGTCCCAGCCCTCTTCATCGCCGAAGGCGGGCACGACGACCTTCGTGTAGTGCACGATGAAGCAGTCTTCAGCCGGTTCCCAGTAGGGTTCCGGTTCCATGAAAAAGGCATATACCCCGGGCTTTTTCAGGGCATACTGGGCGGACCAGGCCGCCTTGCCCATCACCTGGGCCGGCTTCAGGCTGCCGAGAAGGTCCTCCTTCGAACCGCCGGCCAACACGCCGAAAGCCTTGGGTTTGGCCATGTCCATGCCGACCATCTCCATGGGGTGGGAAAACGAGACCTGCAGGTCCACCGCCTTGGGGTCTGCCTTGGACACCGTGGCCTGCGAGGGGATGAGCATCCCGAAATGGGCCAACGCCGGACCGGACACCATGAACACCATTGCAGCTGCCACCCATGCCACACTTTTTTTCATTGATTCCTCCTTTTGATTTTTTTGACGAAGGCAAAAAAAATAGCCACGGGTTTCCGGCGTCTCCATGACGCCCAACCTTCGTGGCTGAGATCGGCACTAAATTGTGTCGGCAGAAATTGGCAGGCTTCAGCCTGCCGTTAGTCATTGGCGTGCATCATTATGCCACGCATTCCGCGGAGTCAAGGGGAAAATGCGCCGGCAAGGCTTTCCGGCGCGGCCAATGGTGCTTGACTTGATTCGGGAAAGCCTTTAATAATTAGAAGTGGTTTCATACCCCCGCCTGACGCCCGATGGTCCGCCGCAGGCGGATTGCAGGCCTCTCGAAATGCTCATCCGCCGCAGGCGGACTGCGCTTTCGAATTGGCCTGCGCCTTGCCCTCAGGCGTGATCCGAGGTTTTGAAACTACTTCTGACAACCTGTTGAAGCGAAAATGGAAGGAACGAACGATCGCGCATGGCCAACCCCGCTGAAAAGGATGCGAACAAGAAACCCTCCAAAACCACTAGTCCGCGGGCCAAGGCCGGCTGGGTGGTGGCCGTTTTTTTCATCGCGGCCTGGATGTTCGGCATGGGGGTCATGGTCGGCCGGGAAACGGCGCCCGTGCGGTTCGATCTCGATCAGCTCAAGAAAACCCTCGAATCCCTGCAGAGGGCGCCCCGCGAGCCCCTGAAGAACGCCCCCCCAGCCGCGTCCACTGAAATGAAGGAGAAGACCAAGCTCGATTTCTACGAGGTCCTGCCGAAAAACCGGGAAGACGCGGAGGTGAACCTTCCCAAGCCGACGCCGCCCGGGCCCGCTTCCGCCAAGGCGGAACCGCCGGCCGCCAAGACCCAAGAGACGTCGGCACAGGCCAGGACGGATAAGCCGCCCCCGCTCCCGGCGGCCCCGCCGGCGCCCAAGACGGAAAAGCCCGCCCCGGTGCCCGCGTCGCCTCCCCCGCCCGCGTCGGCAGCGGCGGCGCCCGGCCAGGCATTCACCGTCCAGGTATCGGCCGTGAAGAGCGAAGAGGAGGCCCGCCGCACGGTGGACCGGCTGCGGCAACGCGGCTATGCCGCTCACGTCGAAACCACCGCCATGCCGGACAAGAGCACCTGGTACCGCGTCCGCATGGGCGAATTCCCCACCAAGGAATCGGCCCGCGGCACGGTGGAGCGGCTGCAGAAAGATGGGTTCGGGTCGATGGTGGTCCCCAGGTAGAAAGGGTTCAAGGGTCCAAGGTGCAAGGGTTCAGGAAAGAAGACGATGTCGGGGACTGATCGCCGCCGGCCCGATTCGTACATGCCGGAGGAGGTCCAGGATTAAGGCGCCTATCCTATTAAATTTCCTGAACTCCGAACCCTGAGACCTGCGTCGTTACCAGAAAGGAAGTGTGAGCCGAAAATGAAAATTTCGAAAGAAGAAGTGCTTTACGTCGCCAACCTCGCCCGGTTGGACATCGACGAGGCGGCAGCTGATAAACTCACCGTTCAGATCGGCAACATTCTCGACTACGTGGACCAGTTGAAGCAGGTCGACACGACCGGCATCACACCGACCTCCCACGCGGTCCCGCTCATCAATGCCTTCCGCGAGGATCTGGAAAAGCCCCACCTGGACCGGGATACGGCGCTCGCCAATGCCCCCCAGCCGGAAGAGGGCTTTTTCGTAGTGCCGAAGGTGGTGGGATAACCCGCCGCCATCGGTGCCGGGTCACATGAGAGATGAATGGATAATTCCAGACGGGTCTATTCCACGGAGTCCGGGCGCATCTGCCCCTCCTGCGAAAAGCCGCTGGCGGCGTGCGCATGCCGAAAGAAGCAGGCGCCACCCGTGCCGGCGGACGGGGTCATCCGCATCCGGCGTGAGGTAAAAGGCCGGGGCGGGAAAACGGTGACGGTGGCAAGCGGATTCCGGCTCGACGATGATCGGTTGGAACAGCTCGCGGCCGAATTGAAGCGACGCTGCGGTACGGGCGGTTCGGTCAAAGACGGCGAGATCCTGATCCAGGGCGACCACCGCGAGGCGCTGCTGGCGGAGCTTAACAAGAAGGGGATGGTGGCGAAGCTTGCCGGTGGGTAGCCGCCCTTAACTTTTTCCTGGGATTGCCGATAGTATTGGCATCGTCAGCGGCGACGGTTTCCCGGGTATCCAAGCCCCATTTCTCGTTTGGCCGTCCGATCCATCTCGTCCGAATACGCTCCGGGAGAAGACAATACGAACGCACGGCCCGACCGATGCACCGGGGGCTCCATGCACACGGACTCACCCGTTTCAAAAAATTCGAGCGCCGGTTTCACCTGGGCGCGGCTTTACGGCCTCATGGCGGCACTGGTTGTGGTCGCCGGCGGGGCTGCCAGTCTCTGGCTGGCCACATCTGAAGATGCGCGCATGCGCTCCGAACTCCTGGTCCAGGGGCGGCTGGTGGCGGACACCCTAAACCCGTTGCGCATCGTCAACCTGACCGGGGTGCCGTCCGAGCTCGAATCGCCGGACTACGAGCGGATCAAATCCCAGCTTCAGGTGATGCGATCGGCCAACACCAAATTTCGGTTCATTTACCTGATGAAGCAGTTGCCGGACGGCAGGGTGGTTTTCCTTGCGGACTCCGAGCCGAGCGATTCCAGGGATTATTCGCCGCCGGGCCAAGTCTACGAAGAGGCGACGGATACCTTCCGCGAGGTTTTCGTAACCGGCAGCGAAACCGTCGAGGGCCCGGCCCGCGACCGCTGGGGGAACTGGATCAGTGTGCTGATCCCCATCAAGCCTGCGGAAGGCGCCGCGACGGTGGCCGTGTTGGGGATCGACGTGGATGCCAGCAATTGGGCCCGGGATGTTTTTGAGCAGTGCCTGCCTGCCGTCGCGCTCAGTCTGCTGGGGTTGTCGGGGCTGACCTTTCTGTCCGTGCTGTTGCGCCGGTCCGACCATGCCCGGCGCCGCATCGCCGCCTCGGAAGCGCGGCTGGCCGAAAGCGAGGAGCGCTACCGCATTGCGGCCGAGAACACCGGCCAGGTCATTTACGATTACCTCGTGCCGAGCGGCGAGATCCGGTGGTCCGGTGCCATCGATGCGGTGACGGGATACTCAACCCAGGAACTTGCCGGTGCGAACATCCGGCGCTGGGAGGAGATGATCCATCCGGACGATCGCGGGCGGGCCGTTGCTCTTTTGCAGCAGGCCGTCATCACCGATTCGCCGTATCAGGCGGAATACCGCCTGCGGCGCAAGGATGGCGCGTATGTCCGCATCTCGGACCGGGGCGCCTTCGTCGGTCATGCCGATGGCGCGGGTTCGCGCATGATCGGGGCGATGAAAGACGTCTCGCAGAGGTACCAGGCGGAGGAGGCGCTCCGGCGCAGCGAGCAGAAATACCGAACCATCCTCGAAAGCATCGAGGAGGGCTACTTTGAACTGGACCTGCGCGGGAGCCTGGCGTTCTTCAACACGGCGCTTTGCCGCATTGCGGGTCTGCCGGCGGATCAGATCGCTGGCATCAACTACCGGGAATACACCACGCCGGAAACCGCCGAACAAATGCTGCAGGTCTTCCGGAGGGTTTATCAAACCGCCAAGCCGTCGGGTGTCCAGGACTTCGAGATCATCATGCGCGACGGCCGGTCGATCGCCATCGATCTCGCGACCTCGCCGATCTTCGATCCGGCCGGCAAGATCATCGGCTTCCGCGGGCTTGTGCGGGACATCTCCGAGCGCAAAGAAGCCGAACGGCAACGGCAGGAGCTGGAGGAGCGGCTGCAGCGGGCTCAGAAAATGAAGGCCATCGGGACCCTCGCCGGCGGAGTGGCGCACGACCTCAACAACATCCTGTCCGGGATCGTGAGCTACCCCGACCTGCTGTTGATGGATCTGCCCCAGGACAGCCCGCTGCGCAAACCCATCGAGACCATCCGCGAATCCGGGAACAAGGCTGCTGCCATCGTGCAGGACCTGCTGACCCTGGCGCGCCGGGGTGTCTCGGTCTCCGAGATCCTCAACGTCAACGACACCGTGCTGGATTACCTGAGAAGCCCCGAGTGCAGCAAGCTCAAATCTTTTCACCCGTTGGTTGCGATCGAAACCCGCCTTGACGACTGCCTGCTGAACATTATAGGCTCGCCGGTACACTTGGCGAAAACGATCATGAACCTGGTGTCCAATGCGGCCGAGGCCATGCTCGACGGCGGCACCATCCGCATCGCCACCCGGAACACGTATGTCGACCAACCGATCAAAGGCTACGACCACGTGGCGGAAGGCGACTACGCCGTGGTGGAGGTCTCGGATGCGGGGGTCGGCATTCCCGCCGGAGATCTCAAACTAATCTTCGAGCCCTTCTTCACCAAGAAAAAAATGGGCCGCAGCGGGACCGGGCTCGGCATGGCCGTGGTGTGGGGAACCGTCAAAGACCACAAGGGGTATATCGATGTGCACAGCGCCGAAGGCCGGGGGACGACGTTCACGCTCTATTTCCCGGTGACGCGCAGGGAAAAGGCGGCCATTGAAGACGGCCGCCCGCTCGATCGGCTGCGGGGGAGCGGCGAGACCATCCTGGTCGTCGATGACGTCCAACAGCAGCGGGAGATCGCTGCGGCCATCCTCACCCAACTCGGCTACACGGTTAGGACCGTCGCCAGTGGGGAGGAGGCCGTGGCTGACATGCAAAACCAGTGCGCGGATCTCCTGGTTCTGGACATGATCATGGAGTCCGGAATCGACGGCCTCGAGACCTATCGACGGATCCTGTGCCATCGCCCCGGCCAGAAAGCCATCATCACCAGCGGCTACTCCGAGACCAGCAGAGTCAGTGAAGCCCAGCGTCTCGGGGCGGGGCACTATCTCAAAAAGCCCTACACCATCGCAAACCTGGGCATGGCCGTGAAAGAGGAACTAAAGCGGCCGTGAGCACGGCCGCTTTCGAAATTCCGTTCAGGAGGATACCGCCATGAAGATGAAGGCATTGATCAAGGAGACACCGCAGAAAGGCGCGCAGATGAAGGAAGTTGACGTGCCCGCGATCCGGGACCACGAAGTCCTCGTGAAGATCAAGCGCGCGGCCATCTGCGGGACCGATATCCACATCTATTTCTGGACGGCCTTTGCCCAGGAACGGCTCAAGCTGCCCATGATTTTCGGCCACGAGTTCTGCGGCGAGGTCGTGGAGGTGGGCCGAACCGTCAAGCGCGTGCAGCCGGGCGATCTCGTCGCGGCCGAGACCCACATTCCCTGCGAGGTCTGTTTCCAGTGCAACACCGGCCTCATGCATATCTGCAAGGAGATGAAGATCATCGGCGTGCACACGGCGGGGGCCTTCAGCGAATACGCGGTGTTGCCGGAAATCTGCGCCTGGCGGCTTTCCCCAAAGACATCGCCCGACGTGGGGGCGGTCTACGAGCCCTTCGGCATCGGTGTTCATTCCCTGACCCGCCACAAGGTGGCCGGCAAACGGGTTCTGATCGCCGGGGCGGGGCCGATCGGCCTCTTTGCGGTCGCCGTCGCCAAACTGAGCGGTGCCATGAAAATTTTCTCCACCGACGTGAGTGATGATCGCCTCAAGATGGCCACCCGCATGGGGGCCGACGTGGCGCTCAACCCGAAAAAGGCCGATGTGGTCAAGGAAGTCATGCAGGCGACGGACGGGTTCGGGGTCGACATCTTCGTCGAACTCAGCGGAAACGGGGACGCCTGCCAGACCGGCCTGAAAGCGCTGCGGCGGGGTGGGGCGGTCTCGCTGGTGGGCCTGTTCAACGGCCCCGTGAACCTGGACCTGGTCAACGACGTCATCTACAAGGAGGCCACGGTTTACGGGATTACAGGTCGGACCATGTTCGGCAGCTGGGCCGAGGCCTCCGACATCCTGGATTCGGGCAAGATCGACATCACGCCCGTCATCACGCATCACTTCCCGATGGAGCAGTTCGACCGGGCCTTCGAGACCGCGGCCTCGGGGACGGCGGGGAAGATCATCTTTGATGTCGCCTAAC
>JBFYWS010000146.1:0-3247 GCA_041310935.1 Desulfobacteraceae bacterium
TAGCGGGAGAGCGCCATGCCCGCGGATAGCCGGGTGAGGTTGCCGTCGATGCGCGCCTCGGTGAAGCCCTTCTTTACGGCACGCTCCAGGAGCTCTTTGTGAAAGCCCTTGCGTCCCAGCACCTTGAGGGCCAGCACCTTGGCCGGGCGGCGGCCGTAGCGGACCCGGATCTGCTCCACGATGGCGGCCTGGGTCTGGGCGGTGAGCGGCCGGTCGCAGCCCGGGCAGTGCTGGGTGCCGAGCTTGCTGTAGAGCAGCCGCAGGAAGTGGTAGGTTTCGGTCAGGGTGGCCACGGTGGAGCGTCGGCTGGCGTGGCTGATGCGCTGCTCGATGGCCACTGTCGGCGCCAGCCCGGTCACGAGATCGACGTCCGGCCGCTCCATGATCTTCATGTACTGGCGCACATAGGGCGCGAGACTCTCCAGGTAGCGGCGCTGGCCTTCGGCGAAGAGGATGTCGAAGGCCAGGGTGGACTTGCCCGAGCCGGAAACCCCCGTCAGCACCACGAGTTGGTTGTGCGGCAGGCTGAGGTGGATGTCCTTCAGGTTGTGCTCGCGGGCCCCCTTGATCGCGATCCTCCGGGCCGGCTCCCGGGCCGAGTAAGCGGGGGCGGTCTCGGCCACCCGGCCGGCGGCCGGCGCCGCAGACTTCAGGCGGCTCCCGCCGGCGAGGTAGATTTTGAGGAACCGGCCCGTGTGCGAACGCGCGTCTGCGCTGACCCGCTCCGGCGGCCCGGCCGCCACGATCTCACCCCCGGCATCCCCGCCCTCCGGCCCGAGGTCGATCACCCAGTCGGCGGTCTTGACGACGTCCATGTTGTGCTCGATCACGAGCACGCTGTGGCCGGCGTCGACCAAGCGCTGGAGGCAGCCGAGCAGCGTGCGGATGTCCTCGAAGTGCAGGCCGGTCGTGGGCTCGTCGAAGATGAAAAGCGTGCGCACCCGGCGGCTGTCGTCGCTGCGCAGGAAGCGGGAGAGCTTCAGCCGCTGGGCCTCGCCGCCCGAAAGGGTGCTGAGGGGCTGGCCGAGGCGGATGTAGCCCAGCCCCACATCGGTCAGGGGCCTGAGGGCTTCGACCACCGCCGGGGTGTCGCTGAAGAATGCGAGGGCCTGGTCCACCGTCAGGGCGAGGATTGCGGTGATGTTCCGGTCCCGGTAGGACACCTCCAGCACCTCCGGCCGGAACCGACGGCCGTGGCAGTCCGGGCACGGGAGGTAGACATCCGACAGGAACTGCATCTCCACCTTTTCAAACCCCTCGCCGCGGCAGGTTTCGCAGCGCCCGCCGGCGACATTGAAGGAGAAATGGCCCGGGCCGAAGTTGCGTGTCTGGGCATCCTGGGTGCCGGCCAGAAGCTTGCGGATGGGGTCAAAGGCCTTGGTGTAGGTGAGCGGATTGGCCCGCGGCGTGCGGCCGACGGCGCGCTGGTCCACGAGCACCACATCGTCGATGTGCGCGATGCCCTCGATCGCCCGGTGCTGGCCGGGTCGTCCCGCGGAATCGCCCAGGGCGCGCCGGGCGGCCTTGTAAAGGATTTCTTCCGCCAGGGTCGACTTGCCGGAGCCGGAGACCCCCGTCAGGCACACGAACAGGCCGAGCGGGATGGTGACGTCGATGGTCTTGAGGTTGTTTTCGGCCGCGCCCCGGATGGTGAGCCGGCGCCCGTTCGGCGTCCGCCGGCGCTCCGGGACCGGGATCCGGCGCGCGCCCCGCAGGTATTGCCCGGTGAGGGACCCGTTGACCTGCCCGGTGGGTCCAAAGTACATCAGCTGCCCGCCGTTTTCGCCGGCCTGGGGGCCGAGGTCCAGAATGAAATCGCTTTCGCGGATGATCTCGGAATCGTGCTCCACGACCACCACCGTGTTGCCGAGGTCCCGCAGGCCCTTCAGGATGCGCACCAGGCGGTGGTTGTCGCGCGGGTGCAGCCCGATGCTGGGCTCGTCCAGCACGTAGAGCGTGTTGACGAGGGCCGAGCCAAGGGCCGAGGTCAGGGAAACGCGCTGGACCTCCCCGCCCGACAAGGTGCGCGATTGCCGGTCCAGGGTGAGGTAGCCCAGGCCCACGTCCCGGAGGTATTTAAGCCGGTGCCGGACCTCGTCGAGGATCATGCGGCCGGCCTCATCCGCCTCGGCGACCGGCAGCCGGTCGAAGAACTCCATGGCCTGGTCCACGTTGAGCGCGTAGATTCCGGCGATGGTGAGCTCGTTCAACCGGTAGAGCAGGGTTTCCTCCTTGAAGCGGGTGCCGTTGCACGCGTGGCAGACGTCGTAGCTGCGGTAGCGGGACAGCAAAACCCGCACGTGCATCTTGTAACTGCGGTTTTCAAGCCAGCGGAAATAGCCTTCGATGCCGTAATAGGAGGCCGTGCCCCGGATGATGGACTGCTGCTGCGGGGCGGCGAGCTCCCGAAACGGTCTGTCGAGGGGGATCTTCTGCTTGCGGCAGAAGGCGGCCAGGTCCCCGAACTCCATGCGGCCGTCCTCCCGCCGTCCGAAGGGCTTGACGGCCCCCTGTGCGAGGGACAGGGACGCGTCGGGGATGATCAGGTCGAGGTCGATGCCGATGGTGCGGCCGAAGCCCCGGCAGGTGTCGCAGGCGCCGATCGGGCTGTTGAACGAGAACAGGTTCGGCAGCGGGGCGCTGTAGGCGATCTGGCAGAAGGCGCACTCCAAGCGGCTGCTGAAGGCGTGGTGCCCGCCCGGCGGCATCCACAGGTCCAGCCGGCCGCCGCCGAAGCGGAAGGCGAGCTCGATGGAGTCGAGCACGCGCTGCTTCTCGTCGGGCCGGAAGACCAGCCGGTCGGCCACCACCGCGATCTCGCCGTCATCGGCTGCCGGCGTCCATTCCGTCAGGGGAATGATCCTGCCGTCCCGGTAGAGCCGGTCAAAACCCAGCGGCATGAGCGAGCGGCGCAGTTCGTCGGCGCTCGTGCCCGGCACCGGAACGGGAAAGGTGACGACCAGCGCGGCACCCGTCGGCAGGTCCTTAAGCCGGTGCCAGACGTGCTCCGTAGTCTCCGGCACCACCGGCCGGCCGCAGGCGCGGCAGTGCAGGCGGCCGAGGCGGGCGTAGAGCAGCTTCACGTAGTCCGTGATCTCGGTCATGGTGCCCACGGTGGAGCGCGACGTGCGCACCGGGTCCTTGCGGTCGATGGCGATGGCGGGCGGGATCCCCTCGATCTTGTCCACCTGGGGGCGGTCCATGCGGTCCATGAACTGGCGGGCGTAGGGCGAGAAGGTCTCGATGT